>JAUILJ010000146.1 GCA_030433055.1 Polyangia bacterium | reverse complement strand
CGATGCGCGTACTGGTCGCGACCAAGATCTTCCCCAGCGCACGCAACCCGAGCATGGCGCCGTACAACCGCCACCAGTTCGTTGCGCTGTCAAAACTCTGCGACGTCAGGCTGTTCGTCAGCCACCCATGGTTCCCTGGGGAAAGCACTGCGGCGAGGCTGCGAGGCAAGGCGCTAGCACCCATCGATGCACGAAGCAGCGTCGATGGCTTCGGCTACCGCCAGGCTCGCGTTTTTTACATCCCCAAGGTCGGGCAGCCGCTGGCAGGCTTCACCTATGCGGCATCACTCGCCCCGAGAGCGCTGCCGCTACGAGGAAAGGTGGACGTCGTGCTCGGCGCCTTCGCATATCCCGACGGATTTGCCGCTGTACTGCTCTCGAAGCTGCTTGGGGTGCCCGCAGTGATCAAACTCCACGGCTCCGACGTGAACCTGCTCGGCCAGATCCCGAGCCTCCGGCCACTCTTGGCTTGGGGGTTAGGCCAAGCGTATGCCGTCGTGGGTCCAAGCCAGGCACTCGTGGACCGGGCCATCGAGCTGGGTGCAAACCCAGAGACCTCCAAGTGCATCTTCAACGGCGTGAACAAGCGCCTGTTCAAGCCCCAGGACCGCCAGGCCTGCCGCCAGGCGCTGGGGATCGAGAGCCAGAAGCGCTGGCTGTTGTTCGTTGGCTTGATGGTGAAGCAGAAGGGCGCAGCGGATCTGCTCAGGGCCTTCCGTGAGCTGTGCGCGAGTCACGACGACCTGGAGCTGGTGATGGTGGGGGATGGCCCAGAGCTCGAGGCTTACCGCGCGGAGGCAGGCGATCTGCCCGTGCGCTTTCCGGGCAAGCGAAGCCATGAGGAGATCGCTACCTGGGTGGGGGCGTCTGATGTCGTCACGCTACCCAGCTGGGCCGAAGGTACACCGAACGTCGTGATCGAGGCGCTCGTGTCCGGTCGCCCCGTCGTCGCCTCCGACGTGGGAGGAATTCCAGCGGTGCTGAACCATCCCCTGCTCGGCGAATGCGTCCCGGCCAAAGATCCGGCTGCGCTTGCCGCCGCGCTTGCGCGGGTGCTGGGTGAGGATCACGACCCGGCGCGCATCGTAGCTCAGGCCGGTTTCGGAGACTGGAGCGACAGCGCGCGAGAGCTGCACGGGGTCCTGAAGGCCGCGATCCGGGATGGCGGCAAGCCCTGAAGGGCCGCAAGTGGCTCCCGCTGTCATCAGGTGCGCGCTGAACCACCATGTAGGCATGATTTGCGCGACGTCGCCTCCCCGCGACGCTAACCTGCCGCCCAGTGCCCCGTTCCTGGATAGATGATGAGCCCGGCTGGGCCGACGCGAAGCAGGAGTTGCGTTGCGTCTACTCCCGGATGCGTGTCCGCTGGAAGCTCGCGCTGCTCATCACCTGCGTGATCACGGTGCTGGGGGTGGGCTACCGCGCCCGCAAGCAACGCACGTTTCAATCCACGGTCGTGATGCGGGTGACCGAAGTCGACCTCGACATGAGCACCGCGCCGCCGACCAGCAGCCAGCTCCAGCAGCACTTGAGTGAGGTCGCGCTCTCCCGGCGCACGCTGTTCAAGTTAATCAAGGACAACAAGCTCTACCCAAACGAATACAACATCGATCCCAATTTCGCGCTCGAGCGATTCCGCGAGGATGTTGAGCTCTACGTCGTGAGCAACTACTTCGCGCGCGAGCGATACAGCGAAGACCCACCGCGCTCGGCACGCATCGCAATCACCTATACGGGAGTGGATCCCGAACAGACCCTGGCTGTCGTACGCCAGCTCGGCAAGCAGGTGGAAGCGGAACAGCAGCATTCCCGACAGAGCGTCTCACTCGAGGCCGCACACACCGCGGAGCAGGCATTGGACATCCTACGGGCACAGCTGCTGAAGGCACGGCGCCGGGAAGCAACCCTGAAGCTGGACTTGCCGCGGCTGGAGGGCCCCGACCAGGAAGAAGCGAAGATCGAGCTGATACGCCTGGCCGCCCAGATCAACGAGCTGCAGCGCAACATCAAGATCCACACCGAGCGAGGCACGGACTTTCAGCTGCGGAGTCAGTTCGAGGGCGAGTCCATGGGCCTGCGCTTCGAGATCGTAGACGCCGGAAAGCAGGCGCGCGTAGTGCTCACCAACCGCGAAGTCCTCGCCATCTTCGCTGTGGCCTGCTTCTTCTTCGTCTTCCCCGTCGCCGCAGTCGGCGTGGGTACCTTCGACTCCCGGGTGCGGGACGTAAACAGCCTCAAGCGCCTCGGCATCGAGCCGTTCGGTCGCGTCCCGAAGTTCCATGGCATGGACCGCGGTTCGCTCGCCGCACGCACCAAAGCTTGAGCGCGCTCCTCCCTACGCAAATCAAACGTGAACAACGAAGACTGACGATGCAGACCCCCTCCGCCAGCACCGAATCTCTAGAAGAACGGCGCCAACTCACGCCGCGTGCGCTGATCAAGCGCACGCTCCAGATCGCGCGCCGCGCGCTGCTCTACTGGCCAGCGCTCGCGGTCGCAGCAACCCTCGGCGTTGCCGCGTTCTTTCTCGTCCCCAAGGTCATCCCGCCGATGTACGACTCAGGCACGGTGCTGCTTTACCGCGAGGTAATTCAAGCAGACAGCCTGCTCGGTAGCAACTCGACACCGTCCGAGAGCAAGCGTGCGCGAAACATGCGCTTGCGCGAGATGCTGCTGAGCCGCAGCAACCTGAAGCCCATCATCGAGAAGTACAACCTCTACCCCAAGACAGTGGAGTCCCAGGGCATGGTGGAGGCGCTGGAGGAAATGCGGCGAAACACCAAGTGTCAGGTGGGTGAGGGAGACACCGTCACGATAACCTACCAGGCCGACTCGGCGGAGCGAGTGTTCGAGGTCACGAAGGCGCTCGCAGATTCGATGGTGGAGCAGGCCCGCAAATACCGTGCGGAAGAGGCAGAGGGCACTCAGAGCTTCCTCCAGGCGCAGCTGGAGACCACTGGCAAGGAGCTCAAGGCCCAAGAACAAGCCCTCGCCAAGTTCCTGGCATTGCACCCGGAGTTCGCCCTCGAGAGCAACATGGGGCCAACCACCACCGGCGCCGCGGTGCGGGCCAGCAGAGCGGACCCGCAGACCGGCACTTCCGCTGGTCGCCCTACGGATCCCGTGACCACCTTGCGGCGCCACGCAGAACGCCTGCAGCGGCGCATCAAGGAAGCCGAGAGCCCCGGCGCTGCGCCGGTAGCCCCCGCACCAGAGCCCGCACGACTGGACCCCAAGAGCGAGGCAGCCATTCAGAGCGCGGAGAGCAGCGTCGCGCGCGCCCGTGAAAACCTCGCTGACAAGCAGTCGAGGTACACGGCGAAGCATCCCGACGTGGTCGCGGCTCAGGCTCAGCTCAACGCGGCGCTGGGCCAGCTCGCGAGCGCGAAGGCGAACGCCACCACCATCACTCCGAAGACGAATGCAGCGCCTCCACCGACCACGAAGGAGGACATCGCCAAACTCAAGAAGGAGCTGACTCAGGTGGAAGGAGCCATCGCGCGCGCCATGCGAGGCGGCGCCGGTGCGAGCAAGGACATCGAGCCCGACGCCGAGACGACCAGCGAGAGCAATAGCATCGTCGCCCTGGAGACGGAGTGGACGGCGCTCAATCGCGACGTAAACGCCGCACGTGATCGCAACGAAGCGATCGAGCGTCAGCTGTTCCGGGCTTCCATCGTGGCGAAGGTCGAGAGCAGCGGTGGCGGCAGCCAGGTGGTCGTGATCGACGAGGCGTACGAGCCCAAACGGCCCAGCCGGCGCGGCGCGAAGCGGACGGGCGCCGCGGGCTTCGCGGCGGTGATGGTCCTCGGAGCCCTCGCGGCGCTCGCCCTGGCGTTCCTGGACGACCGTGTTTACGACGAACTAGACATCCGCAACCTCGAGCTGGGTCCCCTCGCCCACGTGATCCCCGCGGATAACCCGAAGGCGAGGTCCTGATGTCCGATTCACAGATCCCCGGCGCAGCTCAAGGCGGAGGTAGCGTGTACCCGCCGACCCCCCCGATGAGTCAGGTGCCGCAGAGCCTCAGCGTACCTGCTGGTCGCAACGTGGCAGTCGTTGCGACCCACAACCAACCGCCCCAAGGCCGCTCGATCCTGCCCTTCGTGACGGCCCCGGACTCGAAGCTCGCCGCGAGCTTCCGCGTGCTCGCGCACCGCCTCAAGGGTGTGAACAACCCTCGGACGATCGCCATCTCGAGCCCTGGTCGAGACGAAGGCAAGACGACGCTGGCCATCAACTTGGCCATGGCGCTCGCGGAGCACGGCCGCGACAAGGTGCTGCTGGTCGAAGCGAACCTGCGCACCCCGCGCGTGGGGGAGGCGCTCGGCTTTGCCCCACCCAATTGCTTCGGTGAGCAGATGGTGCGGTATCTGGATCTGCCGGGCGAGCCGTGGCGTGTCGTGGCTGCGTTCTTCGACAACCTTCACGTGCTCGCGGTCCACCCTCGTTCCAAGGGCACGTGGCTGCTCAACGCACCGGCCTACAAGGCCGCGATGGCGCAGCTCAAGGAGGCTCCCTACGCTCACATCATCGTGGACTGCCCCGGCGCGCTTGGTACCGCCGACGTCAACATCATCGAGGATACGACGGACGGTGTGATCCTCACGGCAATGGCTGGCATGACCAAGGGCGGTCACCTGATCCGCACCCAGGAGCACTTGGCCCCAGCCAATATCCTTGGCACCGTGCTCATGAACGGCCGCTACGACTGACCGCTTAGGCGGTAGAGCTTTGGCGCCACTCAGGGCGTCGTCACCAACTCGAAGAGCTCGCGCCTGGCCTGCTCCCAACCCTTGCCGCTGGTTTCCCAGCGGGGGAGCTTGTCACCGCTGAGGCCCTTGAGCGCGTCGGGGATGCGCTCCTCGAGGATGGCCTCAGTCTGCTTCGGGTGCTTCTCCCGAGCGAGCTGGATGTACCCGGCGTCCTGAATGCCGCGCCGCCACTGCTTCAAGCGAAAGGACGGCAGCACGCCGTCAAAGCCAAGATCGTGTGCTTGGAACGGCTCCTGGCGCCCCGGATAGACGAGGACGCCATCGCCGTTGCAGTGGTCACCGTGCTGATTGTGAAAGGTCTCGGCGCTGGCGAACGGGTCGTATGGCCCCTTCCCGCCAGGGTTGCCGTCGTGCCAGAACGTGGACTCCCAGTAGAACCAACGCTCGATGCCATAGCGAGCCTGGATCCACGCGTTTGCACGAAGCGAGACCGGCCATGCATCCGTGAGGAAACTTCCTGTCTGCGGCAGGACGCCATTGTAGATCCAGATGTGCTTGCCGAGCTTGCGCGCCTCAGCCTGAGCGGACTCCGAGTACTCGCTCGAGAACATGATCACCAGGTCGACCGCCTGAGTGCGAGGGGGATCGCTGCACGTGTGACCGACCCTCAGCTGGCGCAGGCTCTCGACTCCGCTCTTGTCCAGCGCGGCGCGCCAGTCCTTGCCCCGCGGACTCTCGCATTGCTCATCCACGGCATACAGGAAGACATCGCGCTCGCCGGGTTGGTCTTTGACGCCGAGCTGCTCGAGGCGGCTCAGCATCTGCCCGACGAGCTTCAGCTTCGCGGCCGAGGGATCCCGAAGCATGCCGTAGGCGCCGAGAGCCACCACACTGGAACCTTCACCAGCCCCTGCGCCGTGATAGCCGGCAGCAGCCGTGAACAGGCTGCCATCGAGCAGACCCTTCGCTGCCTCGAGCTCTCTCAGGCTGTTGAGCGGCAAGACGCTGGAGACGTGATGGGCGTGAAGTAGCTGCAGATACTGGTCGGTTGCCGCGCTCGTTCCGACCCGTTCCTCCACCTTGTCCGGCTCGAAGTACAACATGGTCTTGGCGGCGGCGTAGGGCAGCTGCTGAGCGCCCACACGCAGGTTCAGTGGGATGTCGGCCAGCGTCGCGGCATCCGAGCGCACGACCAGCTTCGCCGAATACCTCCCCGGCGTAATATTGGAACCAGTGAGATCCACGTCGATCCAGATGACTCGCTGGCGTCTCGCCTCGATCTCCAGCGGATAGGGATCCCAGGTCGGGGCGATTTCGACCGGGATCAGAGGATCCGGAATGCTCGTCCCCGACTCTGGCGCGGCTGGAGTCGCTTGCTTTTCCCACCCGAGAGACTCCCCCGCCGTCTTTCCGCCGGAGCGTCTGTGAAACGGCAGCTCATGCAGGATGAAGCGCTGAAAGTCTTTGGCGGTGAGCTCGCCGGGGCCGCTCACATCATTAATTTCCACCTGGATTTTGTTGAGCGGAGCGGTACCGGCGCTCACCACGACTTGAAAAGCCACGACCTCGCCGCGTAGCCCCACTAGCTCGATCCCGCCTCCGGGCTTCCACAGCGGATTGCCCTCACCTTGCATGCTCGGGGTGACGCCCGCCGTACTCGTGATGCGCTCAGCGTCAGTGACTACGCTGACGCGCGCCTCGGAGCTGGGGGCTGCTTTGGGCTCGATGGGATCGCGCTGGCACCCATCGCACCTCACCCCAAACCCCAGGGAAAGAAGGAGCACGGCAAACGCCTTCAGGCGCTGTGCCTGGCGCGGTCGCGCCCGGACCGCTGACTCGGCGTCGGGTGTCTCGTTCAGGCGGGCGCGGGGACTCATGGGGGGCAGCATGGCACGGGGCACACCACCCGCCACCGTCAGCGACGTTGCTCACCCTGGAACGTCAGCGAAAGCGCTTTTTCATGCGCAAGCAGTTGGGCGATCCGGCCTCGTAGGTCACCTCGTCAACGAAGCTCTTGATGATGAAGAGTCCCATTCCGGACTCCACGGGCTCGGCGAGGTCCAGGTCTGGGACCGCTGCCATATCGAAGCTGTCGCCGTAGTCGAGGATTTCCACGCCGACTTGTTGATCGTCGTAGATGATGCGCAGCGTGATCTCCCCCGAGTGGCCCGAGTAAGCATGGAGTACCGAGTTGTTGAACGCCTCGCCCACGGCGCTCACCAGCTCGTGACCAAACTCCTCGCTCTCCAGATGGTCCTTGGTCGCCAGCTTGCACACCGCAGCCACCGTGCGCGTCGCCAGATCGCGAAACACGATTTCACCAGGCACCTGTAGCACTACGAGCGAACTCATCGACGCCGCGCTCCCGAGTCAGGCGAACGCACGACCGACCCCCGTTGGCGCGTAGTGATCTCGTGGTGCACCCCGTTCACGTGCCCTCCCCAAAACAACCCCGGATCGACACCGGACTGAAGCACAGGCTAACCCAGTCGAGGCACTCGGACCAAGCATTCGGATGCCTCCCCAGCTTCCGAGACGGCACTTCGGCCCACGAGGAAACGCTCAGTATCGGACAGAAGTCGCACCCCGTTGCAGGCGCGGGTGGAGCACGAACGCGGATCACGGGTCAGGCGCTTGCAGCCCTGGAACCTTCGTGAGAAATCTCGCACTCATGCCTCCGCTCAGCGTTCGCCTCACCAAACGAGCCTTGGACGTCGTTGCTTCGAGCATCGGCCTGGGTCTGACGCTCCCGTTCTACCCGGTGATCGCCGCAGCGATTCGCCTCGACTCTAGGGGGCCCGTGTTCTTCGGACAGATCCGCGCGAAGGGGCTGGTGCCGCGCGAGACCGGGGACACGAGCCCGATTCCCCAGTGTACCGAGTTCCGGCTGTTCAAATTCAGAACCATGAAGCAGGACGCGGAGAAGCACACCGGCGCTGTCATCGCGTCCGAGAACGACCCGCGCATCACGCGGCTTGGAGCCTTCCTACGGAAGTCTCGCATCGACGAGCTGCCCCAGCTCTGGAACGTGTTGAAGGGGGACATGAGCCTCGTGGGCCCTCGCCCCGAGCGACCTGAGCTACTGGTCAACCTGGCGCTGGCCATCCCCTATTTCGAAGAGCGAATGCGGGACTGCAAGCCGGGGCTGACCGGGTTGGCCCAGGTCTCACTCGGCTACACCGGCGCGATTCCGGAAGGCAGCGCGCTCTCCGCGTTCCGCGAGGCGCTCCAGAATCCCTTCAAGCTCGAAGAGGCGGAGGGGGCGTTGGCCGACGATCTGCGGGCCAAGTTGCTCTTCGACCTGGCGTACACCGCGGCGCTCGAGAGCTTCTCGACCTATTTGCCCACCGAGCTCTCGGTGATCTTCAAGACACCGCTCGTGATGGTCAAAGCCATGGGCCGCTGAGGCGGCTCGGCCACGGGCTCACTCACGCATTGGCGAGCTTGCGCGCGGTGTAGAAGCCCAGCGCGATCATCAAGCCCGTATTCCCCACGGCAATGGCCACGAGGTCCTTCCAGCCGTAGCGCACCCTAAACTCGGGCTTGTGGCGCTTGACCGAGGCATAAAATGCGCCGCTCACCCCGATATAGATCCACAGCACGTAGTGGTAATTGAACGACAGGAAGAAGATGCCCACGGCCATTCCGGCCATCGACGAAAGCAAGGCCATCGCCCAGATCCGCGCCACCGCACCTTCAGGCTCGGTGACCGTCCGAGTCACGGTCAGCGGCACCTTGAGGGTCAGCCAAAACACCGACAGCCAGGCCACCATGCCCGGGATACCCAGCTCCGACGGCGCGAGCACGTATGAGTTGTGCGCGGTCAGGTGGTGGTACTGAGTGAACTGTTCGAAGCCAACTCCCATGAACGGGTAGGACTTGAAGAGCTGCACCCCGACGTAGAGGTTCTCCACGCGCTCGAGAGAGCTTTCTTCACCACCTGAGCGCCCGCCAAGCGCGAGCACCGGCAAGGCGCAGATCACCCCCAAGATCAGCCCTTTCAATCGATAGCGCTCGAGGAAGTACACGCCCAGCGTCGTCAAGAACACCAGCTGACCACCGCGCGACCCCGAGTACACCACGGTCATGGCCCCGAGCACGAAGGTCAGGGCGAAGACGACCAGCCGCTTCTTGTTCTTGCGTCGCTGATAGAAGGCGAACGCCAGGGGCACTCCGATGGCGACGGCCATCGACGCTTCGTTGGGATCCTGGAGCACGCCGACGTACCGCACACGACCGCCGCCGATCGAGGTGACGCCGAGGATCCCGGCGTGCTCGCAGCGATACATGGCTTCGGGATCCGGCGGATCCGTGTAGCAAATCAGCGGTGTCGTGCAGGCGCGCCCGTCCGGATGACCCGAGCTGTTCTGGTCCTCGCCTGGTGCCACCGCGACGCACTCGGTCGGCTGCATGCCCATGTGCACGCACACAGCCGAGATCCACAGCGTGCAGGCGAGGATTGTCCCCATGAAGAGCTCGAACGCCTTGAAGGTGCGGACCCCGTGGGCGATCAAGAAGTAGATCACCACGGCAATGGTGAATTTGACGCCGGAGTCGAGCAGGGCGTTGGGGGCCTTCACCGCCGCCGTGAAGAAGCACCAGAGGACAAAGGCTGCGACCCACCCGAGGTGAGGCGTGGAGCGCAGGTCGGTCTTCCCCTGGCGCAGATCCACGAGGTAACCGAACACCGCCAACCCGAAGAACAGATACAGGAACGGTACGCCACGCAGCGCCGGCATGAAGTCGAAGGGGCGCGCGTAAATGAAGACTAGGAGCGCCAGAAGGCCAGGCAGGACGAACATGATCGGGTGGTCAACACGCGCTTGCGCGGAGCAGCACTGGGACTGAGCCCTACCGTGAGGGCACGAGCCTGGCCATCTTCGCGAGCGCCGGGCCTTCCTGCCAGCCTTTCCTGCGCTGGCCCCCCGGCCTGGTGCCTCGCAGCCCGTTTTTCGGTCCGGCCTGTGCGTCGAGCCGAGGCTCCGAGGCGTGCTCTGGCCCAAGCTGAGGCGGCGCTTTTCCACGGCCGAGTCCGCACACAACGGCTTCTCTCTTGCGGTCTCGAGCCTCCGGGTTAGGCTGCGCCCGGCTCATGCAACGATTCATCCTCCCGCTTTTGTTGGTGCTGCTCGCAGCCACCGGCCTCGCGAGCTGCGGTGCGCCGCTCCCCAACTACCCCTACGCCAAAGAGCCGGATCCGCGGACCGCTGAGTACGTGATTGGCGTCGGGGATTCGCTGCGTATTCGCATCTGGAAGAACCCTGAGCTCAACACCGACATCCAGGTGCGGCCCGACGGCACGATCACGATGCCTCTCGTCGGCGACGTGCACGCGGCGGATCTCACTCCGACGCAGCTGAAGCACGAGATCAAGAAGAAGATGTCGGTCTTCATCAAGGATGAAGCAGCAGTGGTCACGGTAGCCGTGACTGACGTCCGTAGCTACCGAGTGACGGTCTCGGGGAACGTGGCCCAGCCTGGAGTGCTCACCGCCGAGCGCTACCTGACGGTGCTCGAGGCTGTGGCGCTGGCCGGAGGCCCCAATCGCTTTGCTTCCCCCGCGGAAACGAAGATCATCCGCATCGGGCCTGACGGAAAGGTCCGCCACATCCCCGTGCGCTACGACCTGCTGGCCGAGGGTGAGCACCTCGAGATGAACCTGGTGCTGCTGCGTGGCGACCAGGTGTTCGTTCCGTAGCGGCTCCTGACGCCACCCACGGGTTGGCTGCTCCGGAGGCTATCCACGGATTTTCGGGGGTGAGGAGCGCCGCTCAGTCAACGGCTGCGGCGTGGATTCTGCACCGGCTCAACCCCGCAGGGCGTTGACCCCATCGCACAGCTTGCCGATCACCATCCACCAGAGCAGTAAGCCCAAGCCCGGCACCACCATCGA
Organism: Polyangia bacterium; assembly: GCA_030433055.1. Classification (GTDB taxonomy): domain Bacteria; phylum Myxococcota_A; class Polyangia; order Polyangiales; family Polyangiaceae; genus JAHBVY01. The sequence continues at coordinate 1,702 of JAUILJ010000146.1, read as the reverse complement.
GGCCAAGATCAGGTTCTGGTTGAGTGGCTCCGTATCCACACGGTGACGCTGGATGTAGCGGTTGAAGTCCGTGGCGAAGCCCGGAACGACGTTGAACACCCAGTACAGGTTCAAGAGCGGTACGAACAGGAGCCCAACGGCCTTGCCGGGGGTCGTCCGGGCGTTTCCGTCCTGAATGGACTTCCAGCACTTGTAGAGCAGTACCCCCGAGCTGATCCAGCCCGGCAGCAGCCCGATGGGCGCCAGAGCAGCGAGGATCATGAGCTTTGGCTTGAGCACGGGAACCACAGCGAGGGCCACGGTCAGCAGCAAGCCGCCGAACAACGCGGCTCGGTGCAGCCACTTGTTGATGCTGACGTCGCTGCGCCGAGCCTGCCTGCTGGCCGGACTGGGTTCGTAAGGCGCGGCGCTGGGCAGCTCGGGATAGGCCCGCGTTGGATCGTAGGCCTTGTGCTGACCGAAGCCATCCACCTGGGATCCCATCGCCTGTCGCGGGCCGGTAGCATCGGGTGCCACCACGTGGCTCCCGCTGGGACTGGTGTCCAGCGCGACGGCGCCTGGAGGCGGAGCGGCGGCTGGCCCGGGAGTGGCGAGACCATGCGCTGCCAACTCCGACTCCAAGAGATCCGCGACCGACGGCTGCTTCTGGCGCGGCTCGTCTTCCTCTTCAAAGGGCGCCATCCCCACCTGGGTTGGCGTAAAGCTGCGCTTGCGCTCCGGGGGCTGGGGCTTGGGGTTGTCAGGAATGGTCGGCGTCGGCTGCATCGGCGCCGGGCTGGCCATGGGGGGGATTGGCGCGCGCGTGCCGGCCGCCGGTATCGGATTCGGTGGGTGCGAGCTCGGATGAAGCCGCCCGTCGTTGCCTGGAACCAGGCTGTAGCGGCCGGCCTCTGCGGCAGACCGATCCATCACGACCGTGGCCTCGTCCTCGTCCTCAGCGCTGAACGGCAGGGTGCCGGGAGCGCTGGGGCTCGGCGCCCGCATGGGGACCGGCTTGATGGGCTGCAGCGCGCCCGGACTCGGCGCGCCAGCCCCGGGAGCACGAGAGCTCGGCGGCGGCGGCGGCGCCCCCGCTGCAGGCCGTGGCGCTGCCGGAACAGCTGCCATCGGCTCGGGAGTCGGCACGCCGATCCCCATGTGGGTGCGATATCGCGACGCCGCCGGTGGCGGTGGCTTGGAACTCAGCGAACGCACAGGCGCAGGGGTCAGCTTCTCCGGCACCGCATCCGGCTGCTCCTGGGGTTCGACGACGAGGGTGCCATGACGCGATCGCTCCGGCGTCTGTTGGTTTCCTCCCTGTGAATCGCTGGGGGGCATCCGAGCTGATCGTCCTTCACCGCGTGCTGGGGCCCGCGAACTCCAAGTCCCCGCGTCCCTGTGTTGCGGGTAACCCGCCCATCATATAGCAGCGGCACAAGTCCACGCGAAGAAGAAGCACGGAACCACGATGCCACCGTTCGCGCTGATTTCAAACCCACCGGGCCCTGCGCGGCAAACGCTCGATGCCAGACCGGTGTTCCCGCAACCCCCGATTCCAAGGCGCGCCGTTCACGCGCGGCGGACGTTGATCGCCACCAAGCCTTGCGCTGACAGCACGTCCGGAACGCGCACGCAGGGAACAATCCCCTCATGTTGAAGCGTCTTGCAAGCCCCGCGCGGCGTCACCAGCAACCTGCCGGTGTGGGGGTGGTTCGCACCTCTT
>JAUILJ010001050.1 GCA_030433055.1 Polyangia bacterium | reverse complement strand
CTGAGTGAGCGGCAGCGCCATGCCTGCGTCCAGTTGTGCTCCGTCCCAGCCGACCAGCCTGTCCAGCCCCCTCGAGTAGCCCAACGTCACCAGCCAGGTCTGGTCCCAGCCAAGGCCAAATCCCGCGCGATCTGCGTCCTTGAGCGGAGCTGCCGTGATGGGTTGCGCGTTTACGGGGCTCGTGCTCAGGCACCAAAGCGATAGCACCAGTAAACCAAGCTTCCTGACTCGAGGGATCCCTCCCACGCCGCGGAACCACACGGTCACCGCACTGCAAGTCTCGTTCCCCGGCCCTGCCCGGAGCCGTGTTAGGACTCGGAGTCCCGACTTCGGTCCGCTAGAGTCGCGGAATGGCTCGCGCCGCCCGACTCCAAGACGATACTTCGCTGCTGGACGACATGCGCCTGCCGAAAGGCGAGGAGCTGGAGTACTTGCTCGACGGGCTCGGCAATTTGATTCGCCGGCGTGGACTAGAGCCTCTCCTCAGCAACCCGATCTTGCTCCCCGAGTCGCGGTACTTTCCTGACCGAGCGGGATCGGGCCCGGTGGCTGCGCGGAGCTTGTTGCGTCGGCTGATGAGCTATGCGGGGCTCGACTATCGCGTGCGCCTCTACGTGTATCAGCGCTTCGTCCCGCGCCAGCTGGGGACTGCGTTCATCGTTCCAGCATCCGCGCACACCGGAGCCGCCGCCTGGTACGCAGGACACGAGGCGGGTGAGGCGCACTTTGGAGTCGATCGACGCGAGCTACGCAACGTGGACGAGCTGATTGGGACGCTGGGGCACGAGGTGGCTCATCTGTACCGCGATCACCATCGGCTGGTTGTGAGCGATCACGAGGTCGAAGAACTGCTCACCGATCTGACGACCATCTATCTGGGCTTTGGGGTGTTCCTGCTGCAGTCGTCGTTCAGTTTCAAGACCGGTGGATACGACGAACAAGGCAATCCGCTGAGCTACGAGCGCCAGGTTCGCGGCTACTTGCGGCTCGGCGAACTGGCAACGCTCCTGGCGGCGCAGCTCGTCTTGAGGAACGCCAAGGGCGCCGAGCAGCGGCGTATCCTCGCGGCGCTTCCAGCCAACCAATCGAGCTTGGTGAAGAGCGCGTTCAAGCAGCTTGCTGCGCGCCGAGAGTGGCTCCTCGAGCATCTGGAGCTGACCGAGGAGCAGCTGCGACCCTTGTTGGTGATCCCTGAGCCTTCCATTGAGAATATCCCTGAGGAAAAAGATGAAGATTACATCCAGGAGGCGTGGGAGGATGGGGAGCCGCTGACGTCGGCAGCAGAACAACCGCGGGGACCTTCAGAATCGCTCTCGCGAGCCCCGAAGCCTCTGCGAGCATCATTCACCCTGCCGATCGTGCTCGCAGCGGTCGGCGCGTGCGCGGGGGCCTATTTCGGTCCGATCCCCGGAGTGGTCTCCGGGGGCGCAGCGCTCGCGTGCGGGATGTGGTTCCGCGGCCGCGAAGCGCGCTTCGTGTGTTCCAGCTGCGGCGGCGAGGTGTTTCCCGACAAAGACTGGTGCCCGGGTTGTGACGGCCCAGTGAGCTGGTGATTCTGCGGTTTTGCGCAGAATCTTCGTATTGCCGGCGGGGTTGCCGGCCCTAGAGTGAGTCACGCGAGGCGTGCTGTGCAGCGATCGATCGGTGAGCGCGTCCTTTGGACGCAACGGGTGACGAAGGTGTACGTGATGGGCGAGGTGGAGGTGCACGCCCTGCGTGGCGTCGACTTCACCTTGCACGCGGGCGAGCTGGTCGTGCTCCTGGGCCAGAGCGGCAGCGGTAAGTCGACGCTGCTCAACATCCTGGGGGGGCTCGACGGGCCCACTGCTGGAGAGGTGTTCTACTTGGGGCAGGACATGAGCCACGTCGCCAGTCGTGATCTCACAACTTACCGCAGGGAAAATGTGGGGTTCGTGTTCCAGTTCTACAACCTCATCCCGAGCCTCACCGCGCTCGAGAACGTCGCGCTCGTGACCGACATCTCAACCGATCCGCTCGATCCGTTGGATGCCTTGGACCTGGTGGGCTTGAAGGAACGCGCCGACCACTTTCCGGCTCAGCTCTCCGGGGGCGAGCAGCAGCGAGTCGCGATTGCGCGCGCCGTGGCGAAGCAGCCCCAGGTGTTGCTGTGTGACGAGCCAACGGGTGCGCTCGACTTCGAGACGGGGATCCGCGTGCTCTCGGTGATCGATCGGATCAATCGGGAGCTTGGCACGACGACTGCTGTGATCACGCACAACGCGCCCGTGGCCGCGCTCGCCGACCGGGTGGTGACGGTCGTGGA
>JAUILJ010000145.1 GCA_030433055.1 Polyangia bacterium | reverse complement strand
CTGACCGCGCTCGCGGTGTCAACGCGACCCTACGTCGACGCTGGCGCGAGCGATGCCCAAGAGCTCGCGTACGCGTTGGCGACGGGCGTCAGCTACACGAGGGCGCTGCTGCAGGCTGGGATCGCGCTGCCTGAGGCACTCGATCAGCTTCGCTTCGACCTCTCCGTGGGGCCGCGGCAGTTGGAGGACATCGCCAAGCTGCGCGCGATGCGTCAGCTCTGGGCGCGCGTCAGCCAGGCTTTCGCAGAGGCGGCCGGCGTCGATACTGGTTCCTCCGGGATCAAACTAGGCGCGCGCATGGCTTACAGCTGCGTCACCCAGCGTGACCCCTGGGTCAACCTGCTGCGCGCGACGATGGCCGGATTCAGCGCCGCGGTCGGTGGCGCTTCCAGCGTGGTCTTGTTGCCCTACACCGCCGCGCTGGGGCTCCCCGATGAGTTCGCGCGCCGCGTGACGCGCAACACCCAGCTCGTCCTCCTCGAGGAAGCCCACCTGGCCCGGGTGCTGGATCCGGCCGGCGGCTCCTTCGCGATTGAACACCTCACGGACGACCTGACTAATGCCGCGTGGAAACTATTTCAGGAGGTTGAGGCGGCGGGCGGTTTGCTGAGCTTCGCGAAGAACGGCAGGCTGGCAGAGCGCCTCGCGGCGACCCGTCAGGCGCGGGAGTCGAACATCGCCAAGCGCAAGGAGGCGATCACCGGCGTCAGTGAGTACCCGAACATCGCGGAGAAGCCGGTCAACGTCCGGGAGCTCGACTGGGCGGCGCTCAATCGAGCGGCCATCGCCCGGCTCGAGCGCAAGGAGCTGCAAGTCGCGGCGGATCAGGGGGTGAGGGGATGGCTCGATGCAGCGACCGCAGGCGCTACACTGGGTCAGCTCGCCAGCGCGCTGAGCGGCGAGGTCACGCGTTTCCCACAGCTACCTCGGCGGCGCCTGGCGCAGCCCTTCGAAGACTTGCGCGACAGGAGCGACGGCGCGTTGAAGGCTCGCGGCGTGCGGCCACGGGTGTTCCTCGCCTGCATCGGACCCGTCGCGGAACACACGGCGCGCGCGGGCTTCAGCAAGAACTTCTTCGAAGCGGGGGGCATCGAAGCGGTGATCAGCGCTGACAGCCAAACCGGCGAACAGCTGCTCGACCCTGGCGCGTGCGCCGGCGCCTTCAAGCAGAGCCAGGCCAGCATCGCGGTGCTTTGCTCGAGCGACCCGCTCTACGAGGAACACGCAGCGGACTTCGCGAAGGCGCTCCACGACGCAGGGTGCAAATGGGTGTACCTCGCAGGGCACCCCAAAGCGCAGAAGCGCGACTACACTCAAGCCAGCGATGGCGCTCAGGTCGACGACTTCATCTTCGTCGGCGCTGACGTGCTGGAAAAACTCAACGCGGCGTACGCACTGATCGGAGGCATCTCGTGAAGCTCCCTGATTTCTCTCAGCTGTCGTTGCGACCTGATACTGATACCGCGGGGAACCAAAGCTCCGCCGCTGGCGCCTGGGCTGCCGCGGCCAAGCGCGAGCTCGGTGGCACCGAGCCGTCGAGCCTCGACTGGCACACGCCCGAAGGCATCGACGTGAAGCCGCTATACACCGCCGCCGATCTAGCGGGCCTCGACTTCCTCGACACCTGGCCCGGCGCTCCGCCCTACCTGCGGGGTCCGTACCCCACGATGTACGTCAACCGGCCGTGGACCGTGCGTCAGTACGCTGGGTTCTCCACCGCGGAGGACTCCAACGCGTTCTACCGGCGGAACCTCGCGGCGGGCCAGAAGGGCCTGAGTGTTGCCTTCGATTTGGCGACCCATCGCGGGTACGACTCCGATCACCCGCGGGTGGCGGGTGACGTTGGAATGGCAGGCGTCGCCATCGACTCCATCCTCGACATGGAGGTGCTGTTCGGCGGGATCCCACTCGATCAGATGAGCGTCTCGATGACCATGAACGGCGCCGTGCTGCCGATCATGGCGCTCTACATCGTGGCGGCCGAAGAGCAGGGCGTGAGCCCAGAGAAGCTCAGCGGAACCATCCAGAACGACATCCTCAAGGAGTTCATGGTCCGCAACACGTACATCTACCCGCCGAAGCCGTCGATGCGCATCATCAGCGACATCTTCTCGTTTACTTCCACGCGGATGCCGAAGTTCAACAGCATCAGCATCTCCGGCTATCACATGCAAGAGGCTGGAGCGACCGCGGATCTGGAGCTGGCGTACACCCTGGCCGACGGCGTGGAGTACATCCGGGCTGGCATCGAGGCGGGCCTGAAGGTCGATGCGTTCGCGCCCCGGCTCTCGTTCTTCTGGGCCATCGGCATGAACTTCTTCATGGAGGTGGCGAAGCTCCGCGCGGCGCGCCTCCTGTGGGCCAAGCTGGTCAAGCAGTTCGACCCCAAGAACTCCAAGAGCCTCAGCCTACGGACTCACAGCCAGACCTCCGGCTGGAGCCTGTCCGCGCAGGACGTGTTCAACAACGTCACTCGCACCTGCCTCGAGGCGATGGCGGCGACCCAGGGCCACACCCAGAGCTTGCACACCAACGCCCTCGACGAGGCGTTGGCCCTGCCCACGGACTTCAGCGCCCGCATCGCCCGCAATACGCAGCTGTTCCTGCAGCAGGAATCCGGCACCACCAAGGTGATCGATCCCTGGGGCGGAAGCTACTACGTGGAGCGGCTGACGTACGATCTGGCTCAGCGCGCGTGGCAGCACATCCAGGAGGTCGAACAGAACGGCGGTATGGCCAAGGCGATCGAGGCGGGGATCCCCAAGATGCGCATCGAAGAGGCCGCGGCCCGCACCCAGGCGCGCCTCGACGCAGGCACCCAGACGCTGGTCGGCGTCAACAAATACCGCCCGGAAACGCAGGACCAGGTCGAGGTGCTGAAGGTCGACAACAGCGCCGTGCGTCAGGCTCAGATCGCGAAGCTCGAGAAGCTGCGACGAGGCCGTGATCAGGGCAAGCTCGAGGGCTGCCTCGACGCGTTGACCCAGGCCGCGAAGAGTGGGGAAGGCAATCTACTGGAACTCGCGCTGAACGCAGCGCGAGCACGCGCCAGCGTGGGCGAGATCAGCCTCGCGCTGGAACAGGCCTGGGGTCGTCACACCGCGGAGATCCGCGCCATCAGTGGGGTATACAAAAGCGAAGTGAGCCAGAGCAGCGACGCCATGGGCAAGGTCAGCGCGTTGGTCGATGCGTTCGAGGCCAAAGAGGGCCGTCGCCCGCGCATCCTAGTCGCGAAGATGGGCCAGGATGGGCATGACCGCGGTCAGAAGGTGATCGCGACCGCCTTCGCTGACCTTGGCTTCGACGTCGATATCGGGCCACTGTTTCAGACGCCTGCCGAGGTCGCACGTCAGGCGATCGAGAACGACGTCCACGTCGTCGGGGCGAGCTCCCTCGCGGCTGGCCACCTCACCCTCGTGCCCGAGCTGCGTGCGGAGCTCGAGAAGCTCGGCCGGGGAGACATCCTGATCGTGGTCGGGGGCGTGATCCCGCCTCAAGACTTTCAGGCTCTGCGGGACGCTGGGGCCGCCGCCATATTTCCTCCGGGAACCGTGATCTCGGAGGCTGCAGTGGAACTCTTGCACAAGCTCAACGCCGCCTTGGGCTACGAAGAAGTGAGCTGATGCTCATGAGTGTCGCCACTCCCAAGCGCCGCCCGGAGCTGGACCTCGAAGCTTACGTGAGCGGCGTGCTGGAGCGTGACGTCTCGCGCTTTGCCCGAGCGATCACGCTGATCGAGAGCCGCAAGCCCGAGCACCAGAGGCTCGCGCAGCAGGTGCTCGGGCGCCTCTTGCCTCACACCGGCGGCTCGCGGCGCGTCGGGATTACGGGAGTGCCAGGCGTCGGAAAGAGCACCTTCATCGAGGCGCTTGGCTGCAAGCTGGTCGAAGCAGGCTTGTCGGTCGCGGTGCTGGCGGTGGACCCCACGAGCGGTCGCAGCGGCGGGAGTATCCTCGGGGATAAAACCCGCATGCAACGCCTGAGCATGCTCGAGGGCGCCTTCATCCGTCCGTCCCCTGCGGGGCAAGCCCTGGGCGGCGTCACCCGGACCACTCGTGAGACGCTGCTTCTGTGTGAAGCCGCGGGCTTCGACGTGGTGCTCGTGGAGACTGTCGGTGTCGGTCAGAGCGAGACCGTAGTCGCCGAGATGGTGGACTTCTTCCTGGTGTTGATGCTGCCTGGTGCAGGGGACGAGCTTCAGGGCATCAAGAAGGGCGTGCTCGAACTCGCGGACATGATCGCCGTCAACAAGGCGGACGGCGACAATCAGCAGCGGGCTCAGATGGCTGCGCGCGACTACCGGGCCGCGCTGCGCATCATGCACCCCAGGGACGCGGACTGGCGCCCACCGGTGCTCACCGTGAGCGGGCTAGCGGGCGACGGGCTCGACGAGCTGTGGAACCAGGTCGAGCGCTATCGAGAGATCATGACCGGCAACGGTCAGCTGGAGCACAAGCGCAAGAGCCAGCTCCTGCGCTGGATGTGGTCGATGGTGGATGATCGGGTGAAGCGTGCCTTGCACGATCACCCGGAGGTGAGGGCGCTCAGACCGGAGGTCGAACGCGGCATTCGTGAAGGCACTCTCACCGCAACCGTGGCCGCCGAGCGGGTACTGAAGGCTTTCGGACTCGACCCGGCGTGACCGACAAGGAGGCAAAGATGGCGGACAAGAAGCTGCACGAGCTTACAGATCAAGACGGCGAAGTCACCCGGGATCGGCCGTGGATCTTTCGGACCTACGCGGGGCACACGAGCGCACGTGCCTCCAACGAGCTGTACCGGAGCAACCTGGAGAAGGGGCAAACGGGCCTGTCCATCGCCTTCGATCTTCCGACCCAGTGCGGCTACGACTCCGACGATCCCATCGCGCTGCCCGAGGTCGGCAAGGTGGGTGTGCCGATCAACTCGCTGGACGACTTTCATCTGCTCTTCGACGGGATCCCGCTCGAGCAGATGAACACGTCGATGACGATCAACGGGACGTCGATGTGGTTGCTCGCGCTCTACGTTGCCCTCGCGCGGGAGCGCGGTGAAGACGCGACCAAGCTCAAGGGCACGACCCAGAACGACATCATCAAGGAGTACCTTGCCCGCGGGACGTACATTTTCCCCCCGGAACAAAGCCTGCGCATCATCTCCGAGATGTACGAGTACTGTCTCGAGAGCATCCCCAATTGGAATGCTTCGAACGTTTGCTCGTATCACCTGCAGGAGGCGGGGGCGACTCCCGCGCAAGAGCTGGCCTTCGCGCTCTCCACGGCGATCGGCATCCTGGACTCGCTCAAGCAGCGGGGGCACTTCAACCAAGAGCAATTCGAGCGCGCGACAGGACGCATCAGCTTCTTCGTCAACTCGGGGATCCGCTTCATCGAAGAGATGTGCAAGATGCGCGCCTTCGGCGAGCTGTGGGACGAGATCACTCAGCAGCGCTACGGCGTCCAGAACCCGAAGTTTCGCCGTTTCCGTTATGGAGTCCAGGTCAACTCCCTGGGCTTGACCGAGAACCAGCCGGAGAACAACGCCTGGCGTATCCTTATGGAAACGCTTGGGGTGACGCTCAGTCGCAACGCTCGTTGTCGGGCCTTGCAGCTGCCCGCCTGGAACGAAGCACTGAGCCTGCCGCGCCCCTGGGACCAGCAATGGTCCCTGCGCCTGCAGCAGATCCTCGCATACGAAACGGATCTGCTCGAGTACCCCGACCTCTTCGATGGCAGCCCCGTCGTGCAGAGCAAGGTGGAGGATCTCAAGGCCCTGGCCCGCGCGGAGATCGAGAAGATCGACGGCATGGGGGGCGTTCGAGCCGCCATCGAGAGCGGCTACATGAAGACGTCACTGGTGCGTTCGATGGCGGAGCGTGTCACCCGAATCGCCAAGGGCGAGGTCACGGTCGTCGGTGTCAACAAGTGGAAGGAGGGCATCGAGTCACCTCTCGTGAGTGGCGACGACGGCGGGCTCTTCAAGATCGACGGGGAGAGCGTCAAGGAGACCCTCGACGCACTCCAGGCCGTGCGCAGCAAGCGCAGCGCCGACCGTGTGAAGGCGGCGCTGGACGCTCTCAGGGCCGCCGCCAAGAGTGGCGACAACATGATGGAAGCCAGCGTGGAGTGCGCGCTGGCCCGCGTGACGACAGGAGAGTGGGCGGGCGCTTTGCGAGGAGTGTTCGGTGAGTACCGCCCGGTCACCGGGATCGAGGGTCAGCGCCTGGGCCTCGAGGGCGAACGCGTGGAAGCCCTGCGCAAGCGCATCCAGCGCTTCACCGACGAGCGAGGTAGGCGCCCCCGAATCGTGGTGGGTAAGCCAGGGCTCGACGGGCACTCGAACGGCGCTGAGATGATTGCGGTCTCCGCGCGGCATGTAGGTTTCGACGTCGTCTATTCCGGGATCCGGCTGCGCCCCAATGAGATCGTGACCAGCGCCATCGAGGAGAGCGCCGACGTGATCGGCGCCTCGGTACTCAGCGGCTCACATATCGAGCTGGCGGCGCAGCTGATGAAGCTGCTCGACGAAGCGGGAGCGAAGGACCGCATCCAGGTGATCTTCGGCGGCATCATCCCTCAGAGCGACTTCGAGCGTCTGTCCAAGATCGGTATCCGAGCGGTGTTCACGCCCAAGGACTACGAACTCATCGAGATCATGGAGCGCATCTTCAGCTTGATTGAGACGCCCGCCGCCGCGGCGGAGTGAGAGACGCAGCTTGAGCGCTACCAACACTGCCAACCTCTTGGAGAAGCTGAACCGTCTGGGTGTTGCCACGCTGGTCAGCGAGTTCGAAGACCAACGCCCGAGCGCTCGAGAGCGCCGGGCGCAGGTGCTCGAGGAGTTGCTCGCTGCGGCTCAGCGTCGGCGAGGGGTCTTCATCGGCATCACCGGGACGCCCGGAGCCGGCAAGAGCACGCTGCTCGGCGAGCTCGCGCGGCGACTGCTCGCTGGGGACCCCGAGCTGCGCGTCGCGGTGCTCGCCGTCGACCCGTCGAGCCACATCTCGGGAGGTGCGCTGCTCGGCGATCGCACTCGCGTGCGCGTCGACAGTTCCGAGCAGCGCTTCTACTTTCGCTCCCAGGCGTCCCAGACCCAGCTCGGGGGCTTGAGCCCCGCGACCTTCGACGTCTGCCGCCTGCTCCAGCACCTCTACGATTGTATCTTCGTGGAAACGGTTGGCGTGGGCCAGAGCGAGGTGGACATTCGCTTCCTCGCGGATCGCGTATGCCTGGTGATGACGCCGCTCGGCGGTGACGAGGTGCAGTTCCTCAAGGCCGGCGTGATGGAGATCCCCGACACGGTGGTCCTCAACAAGAGCGACGCCAAGCAGGCCGCGCGCAAAGCCTACCACGCGCTCAAGGCCAGCCTGCAGCTGGCGCGGCCCTTCGACTCCGAGAACGTGCAAATCTTCCGCACGAGCTGCACGAGCGGGGAGGGGTTAGACGAGCTGGCCCAACACGTTGCCCAGCAGCTCGCCGCGCTAGGTGCCGGCAGTGACCTCCAGGAGGCAGCGCAGCGCACCCGAGACCGGGAAGCGTACTTCTATCGCTGCTGGGTAGAGCGCGAGTGGGGCCGGCGCGGCGCGCGCTTCCTGGAGGACGGACTGGGGGGCGCCGCACGGTTCCTCGAGGAATCAAAAGGCTACGATCAGGCGCAAACCGCGTTCGGCGAGCGCTTCGTGGCGGCGCTGCGCTGAAGGTCGGGCAGAGCAGTCAGTTGATCAGCAAGAACGGAATCCTGAGCGTGGCTCCGGCTGCGTCCGCAGCGAAGGGCATCGCCAGCAGTGCTCGACCGATACACTGAATCAAGACTTGATCCTCGATCTCCGTACGCGGCTTTCCTCCCGCAGGCGCCGTGGTCGCGCCAGTTGCCAAGTCCAGATCCAGGTCGCGCAGGCGGGCGCCCAGGTGCCCCGGCGCTGGCTTCCCCCCGGCGCTCCTCACCCCCAAAATCCTGGTGCTCCGAGTGGTGTGGCGATTCAGGCCTTGGGCAGGATGTTGTATTCCTTGCGCAGCTCCTCCACGGGGCGATCGATGACTGCCCAGTGGTCCCAGTGGTCGAAGAAGTCGGTGTTGCACTCGGTCCCGCGGAGGAAGGCTTTCAGGAACGCGTCGACGTCGAGCTCGCCCACCTCGGGCTGGGCCTGGGGGACCATGCGAATGCCCAGGTCGAACTGGCAGAGTACGAAGATCAGGATGCTCGCTGTTTGTTCCTTGCGGTAACCCGCGGTGAACGCGGCCACCTGCAGCTCGCCCTTGGGGTCGGTGTCGTAGTCTCCCAAGATGTGAGAGAGGTCGTGGGGCAGGATCATCTCCGGGGCAGAGTAGCGCTCGCCAGGCAGCGGGAAGCCGCGTTCACGGCAGTGGTCCACGTACTCGCGCCCCAGGGTGCCCTTGGGGAGCTGCTCCAGGGCTTGATACCTGGCCGCCGTGTCCTTGTTCTCGAGGGCGCCACGCAAGGTGCCGAGGGTCTTCAGGATCCCGACGACTCCTTGCTCCTCGTAGAGCTGTCCGACGCGGTCGCCCACGTACATGTGGCGCAGCACGTCGAAGCGCAGCAACGCGTACTCCCGCTTGACGTAGTGTCGCAGCTGCTCGATCTCGTGCAGATCCACCTGAAGCGCTTTGGCGAACCCCTCGATGGCCGAGAGCTGGTCCTGATTGGCCTCGCCGCTTGCGAAGCTGGCCACGACCATCGCGGTGACTAGCTGGCGGCGGATCTCGGGCCGGTCGATTGCCGCGCGGAGATCCTCTGGAGTGATCGGTGCGAGCGCGTCCAGGTCGAAGTCCTGGTGCAGGATGTTGCGCTTGCCTGCTTCCAGAAACTGGCGTTCGACGATGGAAAGTCGCCCATCGCTCTCCAGCACGGTCTTGAGCGCGCGCAGGCCAGGCTGCGCCTCCGCAGGGGTGGGGAACACGAACTTCATGACGATCTCCTTGTTCGACTCGGCTGGTCACCAGTCTGCGGAGGCGGGGGGGCGCTCGTAAGTGCTCAAAAACGGGCGGGTGTCCCGTGACCCGCTCGGCGCGCGGAGAGGCGGCGGACTTTTCCGGCGTTTTTACGGGTCCGGCCCGCGGGCTGAATGTCCTGGCCCGGTGTGTATACATGGTGTATACACCGAGCACCGCGTCCGGCCTGGGCGCGGTGTTTGACGCGGGGGCGACCCAACCACGGGCGCCCACCGCAGGAGAATGAGCATGAAGAACGTCGCAAGTATGGCCATGGGGCGCGGTCTGCGTTTCCTGGGTGAGCTCGGTGGAGCCGAGTGGATCGATCGCTGGGGGCTGCGGCCTCAGGCTTCCCGTCTCGTGGAGCAAGGCGCCCGAGTCGGTTTCCGTGCGGCACAGAACGCCGGGCAGCGCTTCAAGCCAGTTCTGAAGCTGGTCCAGCCCTCGCGGCTCGAGCGCCCAGCGGGCAAGCCGGAGCTGTTCGACCTCAACATCACCGACGAGCAGCAGATGACGCGGGACACCTTGCGGCGCTTCGCCGAGGACGTCATGCGCCCGGCGGCGCGCTCGGCGGACGACAAGTGCCTGACCCCGCAGGAGCTGCTCGACGAGTCGATGGACCTCGGTTTGACCTTGATGGCGTTACCCGAGGGCCTGGGTGGTGCTGGTACGGAGCGATCGCCGGTGTCGAACGCGCTGGTCATCGAAGACTTGGCCTATGGTGACATGGGCGTTGCCCTGGCCGTGCTGGCGCCGCTCGCGGTGGTCAACCTGCTGGTCGACTTCGGGACCGCGGCGCAGCAATCGAAATACCTGTCACCACTGGCCGAGGCTGACTTCGTCGGCTCTGCGCTGGCTGTGACCGAACCTACTCCGCTCTTCGATGCGTATCGCTTGCGGACTCGCGCGCAGCGCACGGACGACGGCTACGTGCTCAACGGCACGAAGACATTGGTTCCGCTCGGAAGTCGGGCTGAGCTGTTCTTGGTCGCGGCGCTGAGCGACTCCGGCGAACCCGAGCTGTTCATCGTGGAGCGCGATGCCAAGGGGCTCACGATCTTCGAGGACCCTTGCATGGGCCTTCGAGCGGCAGATCTTGCGCGCCTGGAGCTGAAGGACGTCCGGGTGTCCCGCGACGCACGCATCGGGGGAGACGAGGTTCAGTTCCGCTACTCGGAAGTGGTGGACCGCGCGCGCATCGGCTGGTCAGCGATGGCCGTTGGCTGTGGGCAGTCGGTGCTGGACTACGTGATCCCGTACTGCAACGAACGCTTCGCGTTCGGCGAACCCATCACGAATCGCCAGTCGGTCGCGTTCCTGATCGCCGACATGGCGCTCGAGCTCGACGGCATGCGGCTATTGACCCAGCGCGCGGCCAGCCGTGCGGAGAGCGGCTCGACCTTCCAGCGCGAGGCATACCTGGCGCGGCTACAAGCGGGCGAAAAGGGCATGAAGATTGGCAGCGACGGCGTGCAGCTCCTGGGCGGTCACGGCTTCGTCAAGGAGCACCCCGTGGAGCTCTGGTATCGGCAGCTACGTGCGATCAGCGTCATCGAGGGCGCGCTCTACGTCTGAGGAGGCTATTTCATGTTGAACCTAGAAGTACCCAAGAAGCTGAAGCCTCTGATCGATCAAGCCACGCAGGTGGCCGCGCACGTCTTCCGACCCATCTCTCGCAAGTACGACCTCGCAGAACACGCGTACCCCAAGGAGCTAGACCTCTTGGCTTCGGCCATGGACGGCATGAATGCTTCGGGCGGAGTGGGCGCGGGAGCGGGAGAGCTCTCCCGCAAGCAGACTGGCGATGCGGGCGTGAAGAACGGCGCCAACATGGCCACCGTGCTCGGGCTCACGGAGCTGTGCTGGGGCGACGTCGGTCTGGCGCTGTCCATCCCGCGTCAGGGGCTAGGTAACTCTGCCATCGCTGCGGTGGCTACCGCGGAGCAGAAGGCGAAGTTCAACGGCACCTGGGCGGCGATGGCGATCACTGAGCCGGGCGCAGGCTCTGACTCCGGCGCCATCCGTACCACCGCGGTGCGCGATGGTGACGAGTGGGTGTTGAACGGCGAGAAGATATTCGTTACCGCGGGGGAACGATGTGACAGCGTGGTGGTGTGGGCGACGCTGGACCCGAGCCTCGGGCGGGCGGCTATCAAGTCTTTCATCGTGCCGAAGGGGACGCCTGGGATGCAGGTGCTGCGGCTAGAGAAGAAGCTCGGGATCCGCGCCTCCGATACTGCCACCGTCGCCTTCAGTGACTGCCGCATCCCCTTCGACAACATCCTGGGTAGTCCGGAGATCGACACGCAGAAGAGCTTCGCTGGGGTGATGCAGACCTTTGACAACACGCGCCCGGTGGTCGCCGGGATGGCCATCGGTGTGGCCCGTGCCGCCCTGGAGCTCACCCGTGACCTGCTCAAGCAGGAGGGCATCAAGCAGACCTACCGTGGGTCGATCTGGTCGCGTACCGCCGCGGAGGCGGAGCTTTACCGCATGGAAGCAGAGTGGGAAGCCGCCCGGCTGCTCACGCTGCGCGCCGCGTGGATGGCGGACAACGGCATCCCCAACAGCATGCAGGCGTCGATGGCGAAGGCCAAGGCCGGGCGCATGGCCACGGAGGTGACCTTGCGCTGCGTGGAGCTGTGCGGTGGCGCTGGCTACAGCGAGACCGAGCTGTTGGAGAAGTGGGCGCGCGACTCGAAGATCCTCGACATCTTCGAAGGCACCCAGCAAATCCAGATGCTGGTGGTCGCGCGCCGACTGCTGGGCAAGAAGTCGAGCGAGCTACGCTAGGAACTAGCTGCGGCACACCGAGCCGAGAGCGGCACCTGGGATCGTCCTGGCGCCGCTCTTCGCGCTCGAGGCGCGGCTACTTCGGAGGCAGCAGGTAGCCTTCCACGCGCACCATCTGATAGCCCTTGGCTGCGAGTTCTGCCTTGTCATCGGGAGTACTCCCGAGCGCCATGTCGTCACCCTTCCGGTAGCTGACCAGTGAGGTTCCCCCAGGAACCGGATTCACGTAGATGTTGCCGAGGATGCTTTGTTGCGCTGCGCCCGCGTCGCGGATGGTCTGAATCGTCTTGGGATGTGCGACGGTGAAGTAGCGCTTCTTCGCGGAGTTGAAGTACAGACGCAGCGGACGTGTCTTGGTGCCATCGGACGCCACGACCGCTTGACCCTGGACGCGGACTCCCACGTAGCCAGGCTTGGCATGGCTCGGCCGAGTCCCGCTGTAGAAATCGTTCTTGGATGGCGAGTGGTAGAGCGTCACCGCGAGGCGCTTGGGTGCGCCGTAGCCGTGGCAGTCGAGCTCGAACGGCACCTGCTTGACCTTGTGGACGTTGCCGGGGACACCGACTCGGACCTTGACCCTGGTGCACTTGCCGTAGACTGACAGGCCGACGTT
>JAUILJ010001049.1 GCA_030433055.1 Polyangia bacterium | reverse complement strand
AGAACAGTTCATCGAACTGATGAGCAACCTTCAGCTCGCGAAGCCCCGACGCATCGACGAGGCGGTCCGCGCCAACCGCGGCTGCGGCATAGCGGCAGCACCATTCGCCACCCTCCCCAAGGCAGCGACCGGCTACTTTCAGCTTCAGGCGGACCAGTTCGTGGAGTGCGCGCCGGATGCTCGAATCATCGACGTCCGGGAGCCCGCTGAGTTCACGGGCGACCTCGGCCACGTTCAAAACGCAGAGCTGGTTCCGCTGTCGACAGTGACTCGAGCGGCTCGAGATTGGTCCAAAGACCAACCGCTGCTCATGGTGTGCCGCTCGGGGCGCCGCTCGGCGATGGCTGCCGAGCAGCTTCTCGGCATGGGCTTCCAACACATCGCGAACCTCGAAGGCGGCATGCTGGCGTATCACCACGTCCTAGAGAACGCTCCCACCTTGCGCTGAGCCCCGATCAGCCCAAGTTGACCCTTGCGCGTGTCTCGACGGCACGACGGCCCCCACCCCCTCAGCCCTCTCGTAGACGCAGCTCCGCCCCGGATCCGTTCGGAACCAAATTCCGACGGACGAGCCTGGGGCGGGCTGCGCAGAACCCTGGAAATTTGCATGGAAATCGCAACAGAGAGCTTTACACCGGGCATGTCCGCACTCGGCGGCGCCCTGATTGGCCTCAGCGCCTCGCTGCTGCTGCTCAGCCACGGCCGAATCGCCGGAATCAGCGGCATCGTCGGGGGCCTGCTCGAGACTCGCTCGTCGGATCGAGACTGGCGCCTGGCCTTCGTACTCGGGCTGCTGGCGGGCGGGATTGCCTTGCTGTTCGCCTTCCCGACCGCGCTCACGGTCGGGGTGGAGCGAGGCAGCGTCGCGGTGGTGGCAGCTGGCCTGCTCGTCGGCTTCGGCGCGCGACTCGGAAGCGGCTGCACGAGCGGCCACGGAGTCTGCGGGATCAGTCGGTTCAGCCGCCGCTCCCTGGTAGCCACCGGGACGTTCATGGCCACGGGCGCCGCTACTACGTTCCTTTACTCGTTGCTCGTGGGAGGTGCCTCGTGAAGCACGCATTCGCGTTCCTGGTGGGTCTGATCTTCGCGCTAGGGCTGGGCCTTGCGGGCATGACCCAACCCGCCAAGGTGATTGGATTCCTGAACTTTACCGGGCGCTGGGACCCCAGCCTGGCCTTCGTGATGCTCGGCGCCATCGCGGTACACTTCGTGCTATTCCGCGTGGTAATGAAGCGTGCGTCTCCGCTGTTCGCGGGCGTGTTTCAGGTGCCAGGCAGCCTGCACCTCGATCGGCGGCTGCTGCTGGGCTCGGCGATCTTCGGCGTCGGCTGGGGTCTCGCAGGGTACTGCCCGGGACCGGCGATCGTATCGAGCGGCGGCGGAAGCGGAAGGGCACTCCTGTTCACCGCGGCCATGCTGGTTGGGATGTTGCTCTTCAGGGCCCTCATGAGCTGGGACAGCAAGCGCGGGGACGCAGGCGTCACTCAACTCTCGAGATAGCCTACTCGTCCCCCGCCAGACCGTAGCGGCGGAGCTTGCGCCACAGCGTGGTTCGACTGATGCCGAGGCTCTGCGCGGCGCGCTCTCGACTCCCCCCCGCCCGCTCGAGCGCCTGCACCAGGCGGCGCGCTTCCGGGGGGAGCTTTGCGTCGAGCGGGGCTGCAACATTGAGCGGGGCTGGCCCGACCAGGCCTTCGCCTCGTAGCTCAGGGGGCAGCTCCGCTTCGGTGAGCACCGCGCCGCTGCCCATGACGAACGCATACTCGATCGCGTTCTGCAGTTCGCGCACGTTGCCAGGCCAGTCGTATGCTTCCAGGGCGCGGTGCGCCCCCGCGGAAATATGTGAGACCTGGCGCTCCGAGCGTCGATTCCACTGCTCCACGAGGTGCTCGCTCAACAGCCGCACGTCGACTGGCCTCTCCCTGAGCGCCGGCAAGAACAGCGGAATCACCCGCAAGCGGTACATCAGATCCGCGCGAAACCGACCCGCCGCCACCTCACTGCGCAGCGAACGATGCGTTGCCGCCACGACCCGGACGTCGATCGGGATGGACTCGCGCCCCCCGATGGGCAGGACGCTGCGCTCCTGGAGCACACGCAGCAGCTTGGCCTGGAGATCCAGCGGCAGTTCGGCGACTTCGTCGAGGAACAGCGTACCTCGATTGGCGAGCCTGAAGTGCCCTTCGTAGTCGCGAACCGCGCCGGTGAACGCCCCGCGCACATGGCCGAAGAGCTCGCTCTCGAGGAGCTGCGCTGGAAGCGCCGCGCAGTTGATCGCGCGAAACGGACCCTT
>JAUILJ010000144.1 GCA_030433055.1 Polyangia bacterium | reverse complement strand
ACACCGCTCGCCGTGGGGGCGGCGCTGGGACGCGCGGCGCAGAGCGGCCTGTTGATCAAGGGAGGCGATGTCCTCGAGCGCTTGCAGCATCCGGGGCGGGTTGTCTTCGACAAGACGGGGACGCTGACCTTGGGCCGGCTCGTGCTGGAGGAGGTCCGCGGTGACGCTCGCTACCTGCCCTGGGTACTGGCGATGGAACGTCAGTCCGCCCACGTGATCGCCCGTGCGCTGGTGGCTGGTCTGGAGGCGCGGCTTGGCCCTGAGCAGCTGGAGGAGGCGCGGCGCCTGGGCAGCGTGCGAGCCCGCGAGCGCCTCGGCGCCGGTCTCTTCGCGCAGATCGACGGTCACGAAGTGCGAGTGGGCAACCTCCGGGGCGCTGGTTTCCTTGCGGAATGGGCGGAGGCGGGGGTGCAGGAGCTGGCCGAACAGGGTCACTCTCCGGTGATGGTTTCGGTGGATGGGCAGGTCGAGCTCGTGCTTGGCCTGGGTGATCCGTTGCGCCCGGACGCACGGGCCACGCTCGAGCGCCTGATCGGGCTGGGCTACGAGCTGGTGGTGCTGTCGGGGGATCACCCAGCGACGGTCGAGGCGCTCGTGCGCCAGACGGGAGTGACGTTCGTCGAGGCGCGCGGTGGAGTCACGCCGGAGCAGAAGCTCGAGTACGTCGAGCGCTGGGGAAGAGAGCAACCCGTCGTCATGGTGGGCGACGGCGTCAACGACGCGGCCGCGCTCTCCGCTGCGAGCGTCGGCGTCGCCGTGCACGGTGGCGCGGAGGCAAGCCTGCAGGCGGCGGACGTGTTCGCCACACGGCCAGGGCTCGAGCCGGTCTGGCGGCTGATCGATGGCTCGCGCCGCAGCCTGAGTGTCGTGCGACGCAACCTGGTTTTCTCGTTGGTCTACAACCTGGTTGGTGCGAGTCTTGCTGTAGCCGGGGTGTTGAACCCGCTGATCGCGGCTCTGTTGATGCCGTTGAGTTCGCTGACCGTCGTGACCAGCTCGTTCCGAAGTAGGAGCTTCAAGACATGAGCGTCCTGTATCTACTGATTCCGCTGGCGATTCTCTTCGGCGCGGTGTTCGTGGCGGCTTTCATCTGGGCCACACGGCGCGGGCAATTCGACGATCTCGACACTCCGCCAGTGCGCATTCTTTTCGACGACGACCGCTGATACGCACGGTGTGCGCGATGTCGCCGTCGTTGGCGCAGGCGTCGCTCAGGCCTATCGTGTGGTGGAGGAGATGAGCGTGATGACCCGAAAGCTGCTGTGCCCAGTCGACTTCTCCGAGTGTTCCGAGCGCGCGTTCCAGTCTGCGCTGGAGCTGGCGCAGACCCTCGGGACCACCGTGCAGGTGTTTCACATCTACGAGCCCAGTGAAGTGCACCCGGATCCTGGCTTCTTCCTGTACGCGGGCAATCCGCGGCCGCTACGGGAGATCGCGCGAGACCAAGCCGTACGGGCCCTGGATGAGTTCGCTGAGGCGCACTCGGACGCGCCGGTTGGCGTGAACTATTCGTTGCTCGAAGGGCGCCCCGTCGATCGTATCCTCGAGGAATCAAGGACCGGCGAGTACGAGATGATCGTGATGGGTACCCACGGGCGCACGGGCCTCGCGCATCTGTTGATGGGTAGCGTCGCCGAGCGCGTGGTACGCAGCGCGCCGATTCCGGTGTTCACTCACAAGGACGGCAGCCCGTGACAGGAGCCCGTCGCTACCGCCTCCCGCGGGAGCACGGCTTCTGGGTGATGTTGCTCCTGATCGTCGCGTCCGCGCTGATCCGTGTGCGTGGGGCTGGGTGGTCCGGTCTCGCGGCGCTGGTGGTCCTCGTCGGCGCGCCGGTGCTCGGCGGGCTCCTCAGCCGACAGGTGCGCAGCCACGGATCGTGGCAGCTCGCCTCGACCGCCGCGCTGAGCTGCGTGGGTGTGCCGGTGCTGTGGGTCGGAGGTGACGCGCCGAGCAATATCGTCGCGTTTACGCTAGTGTGGTTGGCCGTCAACGTGGCAGGTGCGCTGATCGTTCGCGCGGCGTTGCAGCGCCGACGAGCGCGCGAGCAGGCAGCGTGGCTGGAGCGCCTCGGCGTGGCGCTGCCGTGGCTGGTATTCGCCTCGATCTTGAGTATTTCCGGGTGGAATGAAAAGGCTGCCCTGCTCGTCGCTGGCGCTGGCCTGCTCCTGCTCGCCCTGCAGCGGCTCGGGCCCCAGAACCTGAAGCGCATGGGGCTGTGTATGAGTGCCCTGAGTGGTGTCGTTGGCGTGCTGCTTGCGTTATGACTCTGGTATGACGCGAGCAAAGCAGACCCCGCGCGACTCTCGAGTTCTGCAGACGATGTTGGAGGGCCTGTGGCCCGGCGCCGAGCTGGTGAAGGTGTCCCGCTTCGGCGTGGACGAGGGCAGCGAAGACCAGGAGACCACCAAAGGACTCGGCTACGGAAAGCCGCTCTTGCTCGACGTTCGTTTGGTCGGGTGTGAGGAGCGGCGCTTGGTCTTCCACACTGCCGCCCCGAATGCCTTCGGGCACGATCGGCGCTCCGATCGCGCGCTGGAGATGATCCTCGCGTATGACACGTTCGGCCTGGTGAAGCAGCACGCGGCGGCGTGCGACGTGGGGGCCATCAGCACGTCAGGAGATGCGCTGGTGTCGCTGCGGGACACCGCTGAGTTCTACCTCCTGAGCGAGTTCGTCCCAGGCCACGTCTACGCTGATGAACTCAGAAAGATCGCTCAGCGCGCAAGCCTCGAGGAGCGCGACCTGGCGCTCGTCGCCTCGCTGGTCGATACCCTGGTTGATATCCATAAGGAAAAAGTGGATTCTCCGGTCGCTTATCAACGCGCGATCCGCGACCTGGTGGGTAGCGGTGAAGGGATCTTCGGCATCATCGATGGATTCCCTGCTGGCTCCGAGGTGCCTCGGGAGCGGCTGGAGCGCATCGAGCAGCAAGCGGTTGCCTGGCGCTGGCGCTTGAAGTCGCACGAGGCGCGCAACAGTCGGACCCACGGCGATTTCCACCCGTTCAACATCATCATCGACGACAGCGACACGCCCCGGCTCCTGGACACCAGCCGAGGCTCCGTGGGCGATCCGGCGGATGACGTGAGCTGTCTCGCAGTGAACTTCATGTTCTTTGCGCTGGGCCACCCTGGCGCGTGGCGCGGTGGGATGCGCACGCTCTGGTATCAGTTCTGGGAGCGTTACCTCGATCGCTCAGGCGACCAGCGGCTGCTCGAAGTGGTGGCTCCGTTCCTGGCCTGGCGCGGCTTGGTGCTTGCGAACCCCGCTTGGTATCCGGGGCTCGACCCCAAGCACCGTGAGGCGCTCTTGAGCTTCGTCGAGCGCTCCCTGGCGGCTCCGCGCTTCTCTCCGGATTTCTGCGAAGCCGTGTTCGAGGGAGAGGGATGAGCGCGCCCGGATGTGTGATCTGGATTACCGGGAGGCCGAGCGCCGGAAAGTCGACGTTCGCGCGTCGGGTCCAGAGCCTGCTCACCACCCACTGCGGCCCGACCCTCATCTTGGACGGCGATGCGGTGCGCGCCCGCCTGAAGCCGGCGCCGGGGTACGACGACCAAGCCCGCAGCGACTTCTACGCGAGCCTCGCCGGGCTCGCTGCGCTGCTCGCCGAACAGGGCTTCCTGGTGCTCGTTCCTGCGACCGCGCACAAGCGGGAGTTTCGCGACCACGCCCGCGAGTTGGCGCCCCGCGTGACCGAGGCAGGCGAACCACGGTTCCTCGAGGTGTTCGTGGATGCTCCCCTCGAGGTCTGCGAGGCGCGAGACTCCAAGGGCCTGTACGCGAAGAGCAAGAGCGGCGAGGTAAGCGACCTTCCGGGAGTGGGCAAACACTTCGACGTGCCCCAGCACTCCGACGTGGTGGCCCAGGGCGGCAAGGACGGCGCCGCCCACCAGCGCCTGGTGCACCAGGTGCTGCGGGTGCTGGCGCTGGGCTGAGGAGGCACCTGGTTCGTCTCCCCCCAAACCCGCAATCGCTGCGGTGATCTGCAGAGCCGCGAGGGTTGTGCGCGTTCCTTGAAGAACTTCGGCGGGGGGTGAGCGAGAAAATCTGGGTGGAAAAGCTTGAAATGGCCTGGGTTCCGTGTCGGCGCCCGGGTGCGGCTACCTTTGGGCACTTCTGGACCGTCCCTTGCAGGTTTGTGCTGAGGGAGGAAGTCATGTCCAAGACAGTCGCAGAGGTCATGAATGGTGAGCTATTCAGTCTGCACCCAGAGGATCGCACCGCCGAAGCCTTGACCTACTTCACGGCCCTGGGGATCTCTGGCGCTCCGGTCGTGGACGATGAAGGCCGGCCGCTGGGCGTCGTTTCCTATCCGGATCTGGTCTCCAAGAGCGCTGCCACGGTCTCGGCCTGCATGATCAGCCCGGCGCTGAGCATCAAGCCGACGCTGAGCGTCAGCGATGCCGCGCGGCAAATGGCTGAGGCTCGAATCCACCGCCTGGTGGTGTGTGACGAGGGCGGCCACGTGATCGGGATGGTGAGCTCATCGGACCTGATGCGGGCGCTGGTTGGTATGCCCCCAGCTCACCCTCTGGCGTTTCCCCATGTCGATCGCGAGACTGGGCTCTCGTTCAGTGACGCCGTCCCCCTCGACGAGGAGCACATCGAGTCCGCACCCAGCGCACCCGGCGTCTTCATCCTGTCGGTCGGTGGTGTCGGCCAAGAAGAGACCGCGCTGTGGGCCGAGTCGGTGAGCAACGTGCGCTCGCGGCTGTATGAGCTGACCAGCATTCCGCAGAACGACCGGCGGCTCGCGCGCTTGCTCGACACTCATCACACGCAGCTACGTTTCCAGGCGGTGGGCGTCGCTGAGGCCGAAGATCGTCAGCGGGCGCTGGATGCGCTGCAGCGGCGGCTCGCCGCCTGGCGTACTCCGAACCACTGAGCGCTCGGACATCGGCGAAATGAAAGGAGGCTTACCGGGGGGAAGCCTCCTTTCTCCTTTCTAGTCGTCGCGGGTGGAGGCGAGCTTCACGAAATCTGATTCCGTGAGGATGCCAACTAGGCGATCGCCCTCGAGCACCGGCAAGCAGCCGAGCTTGCGCTCCAACATCAGCTCTGCGGCGCTGCTCAGGGGCGTGTCAGCGGTGATGGTGACGACGTCCGTCTTCATCGCCTCCTTGACCAAGAACATGTCCAGCAGCTTGCCGACACCGTGGGCGCCGTAGCCTGCGCATTTGAGGAGCGCGCTGTGGAACAGATCGCGCTGAGAAAGCACGCCGACTACTTGATCGTCTTCGTCGACGACGGCGACGTGACGAAACCGATGGTTGTTCATCAGGCGCTCGGCCTCCAAGAGCTGATCATTGGGGCCCACGGTCTCCGGCTCTCGGCTCATCACGTCAGCGACTGTCAGGGTTGCCATCTGATCTCCGATCAAAGCCCGGTTGCGGTTCCGGCTTTGGGTCGCACCACGAGTACGTCGCACTTGCCGAGGCGCACGACGCGCTCTGCGACCGAACCGAGCAGCACCCGCATGATGCCGCTGTGACCGAAGGCGCTCACCACGATCATCGGGGCGCCCTGCTCTTCGGCGTAGTCCGCGACCCGGCGTGCGGGCTCGCCAAACAACACCTTCGCCAGCACGCCCTCGTGCCCGCGCTCGTTCAGCTCCCGGTTGAGGCGCTCCAGCGCCGCCTTCTCGCGGGTCCCATCATCGATCGTGCCCCAGGCTACGCCTGGCTCCATCGCCGACAGCGGCCGCAGGACGTGCACGACGTGGACGGAGCTGGCGCTGTTGGCGAGCCTGAGGGCGCGCTCGAGCGCGACCCAAGACGCCTCGGAGAAGTCGACGGGTACTACGATGGGGAACAGGTCGTTGCTCATGGTGACAAGGCTGCTTGCATCAACTGCGCCACGCAATGCCTGCGCGCCCCCCAGCGTTTGAAGCCCTCACTTCGGCGCAACGGGCGTCTCAGTGGCTGCAACCTTCCACACGCTGGGACGCGCGGAGCCGCAATGTGTGCGTCGGGATGGTTTGAGCCGTGAGAATTGCGCGCCTCCGACGCGGTCGTACGACGATCTGCGGCCTTTTCGCTGTCCCGACGGCTGGCACGTTGCTCGCTTAAGGCGTGGGTATGACTGCCCACGCGAAGGCCCCGATCTCCGAGTTCATGACCGCGCTACCTCACTCCATCGGACAGGAACAAAGCCTGGCCGCCGCTGCGGATCAGATGCGTAAGCTCAACGTGCGCCACCTGCCGGTGCTCCACGGGGGGAAGCTGGTAGGGCTGTTGAGCCAGCGTGACATCCACCTGGTGCAGACCCTGCCCGACGTCGATGCCGACAAGGTCAAGGTGGAGGAGGCCATGACTGCTGAGCCGTTCCAGGTCGCTCCGACCGATACTCTGGCGGCGGTGGCTCGGAGCATGGCGGACAACAAATACGGAGCGGCCGTCGTGATGGACGGCACGAAGCTGGTCGGTGTGTTCACGACCACGGACGCCCTGCGGATCCTCGCGGATCATCTGGGTGGATCGGGGCTCGAAGACGGCCTGCGAGAAGCCGCCAAGCACCTGGCCTGAAACACCCGGCGAGCTCAGGCTTAAGTTGTAAGCCTCCGGTCGCTCGCAGACACTCTGCGGATGAGCCAAGCGGAAGGGTTCGTCGCGCGCTGCCAGCAGTGTGGCGCGCCGCACACGATCGTGTTGGGTGCCCCGCTCGCCGCGTGCGCCTACTGTCGCGCGCCCCAGCCGCTCGCGCCGGATGAATCACTGCGCGTCGCCGAGGCTGCGAGCCTGGTGGCGAAGGTCGCTGTGCATGAGCACCGACGATTGCTCAACCGTCGCGTCGACGCCGAGACACTGCTTGCGATAAGCCTCGCGTCCTCCGGAGGGTCCTGGGTCGTGCTGGGTGGCGCTGCATTTTACATCGCTGCGCAAGCACTGCCCGACGGCGTGGGTGTTACGGCTGCGCTGCTGGGCAGAGCGCCCGAGTCTGCCGGAGCGACGTGGGCGCTGTACTCGCTGCTCCTGGGCGTCGCGGCCACGATCAGCCTGCTGCTCTGGGCGTATCTTCGGGTTCGCACCAGCGGCGTCCCTCCGGTGGCGCTGCCGCCCCTGCCCGGGGGAAACCCCCGCTGCAGGCTGTGTGGTGGGGGGCTCGGGTCCTCCGGAGCGGTGCGAGTGTGCCGCTGGTGCGGCGCCTCGAACCTGATTGATGGCGGGGCGCTTCAGGCCCACGTCGGAGGCCTGCTCGAGCAGCTGGCGGAGCTGAGAGCCGCAGAGGTCGTGGTGACAGAGGAGGCTCACAGCATCGTGTTTTCAGCCGCGAAGTTCTCTGCCCTCTACCCGCTACTGGTCCCTCTGGTGGCCGCGGCTGCTGGTGAGCTCAGCGGTGTCTGGTACCCAGAGCTGCTGCTGCTGATCCCGCTGGCGTTGCTGCCAGCAGGTGTTGCGCTGTGCTGGCTCCCTTTCTGCCGTGCTTACCGCGTACGGAGGTTCTCCGAGACGCGCCCAGGTGACATCGTCCGCGTCGCAGGGCAGCCGCATCACGTGCACTCGGTGGTGCTGATCTATCCGGGCGCGGCGCTGCCCGGCGAGCTGCGACTGTTGACTCCTTCTGGCGCCCAAGCACCCACGCTGGCGCTCCACGTCCAGGAGATCCCGGACAACTGGGGCTGCGCGTACGAGGTCAGCGCGGGCGGCGCAGGTCTGTCTGAGCCCACGCTGACTCGCGCTCGCGTGTCCAGCTTGGGGACGCCCCCGGTGCCTGCGGCTGCTCAGCAGGCAGGAAATTCCTTGCGGATATTTCCTGAGGGGGCTGCGCCGGGTACGAGCCCATGGTGGACGCTGTCCCCCGCCAGCTTCGACGGGGCCTCGGTGTTCGTGCCCTGAGGCCGGCTAGCTGGCTTTCTGTGCGTCCGGCGGAGGTACCGTGATCACGGGAATGGGCGACAGCCGCACCAGCCGCTCAGCCACGCTGCCGAGCAGCATGTGCTTGAAGCCGGTGCGCCCGTGGGTGCCCGTCACCAGCACGTCGTAGCCATCCTTACCCACCACCTCGAGCACCACGGTTGCCACGTGGCCCGAGCACACTCGGTGGTGAACCTCCACTCCCTCGGGGACCTCGATGCTCGCCATGAAGGCCTTCATCTCCTCGAGCGCCGTGTCCTCGAGCACTTGCGTCAGGGTCTTAGGGCTGCCGGTATCCTTGCCCAGCACGATCTCGTGCTCGCGTGCGTAGTAAGGGCGGTCCCAGGCGTGGATCAGATCCACCCGAGCGCCGAACTTCGACGCGAGGAACACGGCGTACTCCACGGCGTTCTTCGAGCACGGTGAGTAGTCCACCGCGACCAACATCTTGCGAACGTTCATCTGTCGTCTCCCGTCTCTGGGTCTAGCGCCAACAGCGACCTCTTGGATAGCCCCGATCGCGCTGGAGGCAAACGAAGCTACTCTGCAAACACATAGTGGCGGGCCCGAGCCCCGCTCCACAGATCGGCGCGGAAGTCTGGGTGGGCGATGCCGATCAGCGCCTCCGTGCGTTCTCGAATCGTCTTGCCCCAGAGCTGCGCGACTCCGAACTCGGTCACGACGTAGTTCACGTCACCGCGGCTGGTCACGATGCCTGCGCCCTGCTCCAGCATGGTCTGGATGCGACTGACGCTGCCTTTCTTGGCGGTGGCCGGCAGCGCGATGATGGGCTTGCCGCCGCGGCTGCGGGCGGCGCCGCGGATGAAGTCCACCTGGCCTCCGATCCCGCTGAAGAAGCGCCCCGCGAGGGTGTCCGCTGCCACCTGCCCGGTGAGGTCCACCGCCAGCGCCGAGTTGATTGCGATCATGCTGTCGTTGGACGCGATCACGAACGGGTCGTTGGTGTACTCGCTGCCGCGCATCTCCACCTGGGGATTGTCGTGCAGCCAGTCGTAGAGCTTGCGCGAGCCCATGACGAACGAGGTGACCATCTTGCCTGGTAGCTTGTTCTTTCGACGGCCTGTGACAACGCCCGCTTCCGCGAGCCGCATCATCCCGTCGGAGAACATCTCGGTGTGCACTCCAAGGTCATGGTGGCTGTGCAGGGCCGCGCACACCGCGTCCGGAATGCTCCCGATACCGACCTGGACGGTGCTGCCGTCAGGGATGAGCTTCGCGACGTTGCGCCCGATCTCGAGGCACACGTCGCTCTGAGGGTTGGCCTCCAGCTCCAGGAGCGGCGCCTCGGTGGCCACCAGCGCGTGGATGCGGCTCATGTGGATGAAAGAGTCGCCCAGCGTGCGCGGCATGTTCGGATTGACTTCCGCAAGGATCAAGTCTGCGGCATCCACACCGGCATGGACGATGTCCACGGAGACGCCGAGGCTCACGTAGCCGTGGCGATCGGGAGGGCTCACCTGGATCAGGGCGACGTGGATCGGTACATGGCCCTCGCGGATCAGCCGGGGGATTTCCGAGAGGAAGACGGGCATGAAGTCGGCGCGACCCTCTTGGACAGCCGAGCGCACGTTGGCTCCGATGAAGAAGGCCTTGTGACGGAAACGCCGCTCGAGCCCGGGTGCGACGTAGGGCGCTGGCCCCAACGTCAGCAGGTGAACGATCTCGTTGCCTGCCAGGTGCTCGCCATGAGCCACCAGGCCGTCTACCAGACCTACGGGCTCCGCCGCGCCTGACGAGATCAGGATGCGTGCCCCAGGTGGGATACGCTTGATGGCAGATTCGACGCTGACGAGTTTGGAAGTGTAGTCCTGCATGACAGTCTCGTTCGTGGAGGCCTCACCGCCTCAGGCCGGCGCGAATACCGAGCCTAGGCTCCTCCTGCTTGGTCGTCTCTGAACAGCAGCCGTGAGACGGCTTTCTGGAGCTCGCCGCCCACCCAAAACAGTGCACACACCGCGAGCCCCCAGCCGAGCGCGACACCTGAGAGTGGATAGGCGGAAAAGACCTTGGTCAGGCCTGGGGTGTAGAGCGCGAGCGCCTGGAGCACGAGGCCGATCGCGATTGCGCCCCACAGCTTGGGGTTGCTGAACAGCCCCAGCTGAAACACGGAGCGCGTCGGATGTCGACAGTTGAGCGCGTGCAGCAAGGGGCCTACGGAGAGCACCAGGAACGCGACGCTGCGCGCCTGGTGCGAATCCGCGCGGAGATACCAGTAGGCGGTGAGCCCGAGCACGGCCATGAAGGCGCCGTAGCCAAGAATCCAGCCGAAGTCCTTGAGGCTCAACAGCGGCGCCGCAGGATCTCTGGGACCTCGTAACATGGGTTCGCCGTGGGCGGGCTCGGCTCCCAGCGCGAGGGCCGGCAGGCCGTTCGTCACCAAGTTGATCCATAGAATTTGGGTGGGGGTGAGGAGCGGTGGCCAACCAAACAAAGCGGCCACGAGCACGGCCAACACTAGCCCGGCGTTGATGCTGAGCAAGAACAAGATGAAGCGGCGGATATTCGCGAAGATTGTGCGCCCCTCTTCGATCGCAGCGACAATCGTCGTGTAGTTGTCATCCGCCAGTACGATGTCTCCCGCTTCACGCGCCACGTCGGTCCCCGATTGCCCCATGGCAACGCCGATGTACGCCGCGCGCAACGCGGGCGCGTCGTTCACGCCGTCGCCGGTCATGGCGACGATATGTCCCTGCGCCTGGAGCGTCTCGACGAAGCGCAGTTTGTGAGCTGCGGTGGCTCGAGCGATGACCGATGTCGTTTCCGCGCGGGCACTGAGCTCTGCGTCGCTGAGCTCGGTGATTTCGGACCCCGTCAGCACCTGGTGCGCCTCACCCCCGATCCCGACCTCGCGCGCGATGGCCTGGGCGGTGGCGGGATGGTCGCCAGTGATCATCACGGTGCGCACGCCGGCGCGGGCGGCCTTTTCGATCGCGGCGCGGACTTCCGGGCGGGGCGGATCGCTGAGGCCAACGAGGCCCAGCAGGCACAGCCGTTGTTCCAGGTCGCTGTCCGCGTGATCTCCGTCGGAGAGCGAGCGCTCGGCTAGCGCCAGTACACGCAGCCCGGCGTGTCCCCACTCGAGCTGGATGTCGTCCAGGCGTTTCCGGTCCGCCTCGCCAAGCTCCACCTTGGTGCCTTCGCGCCACAGCATCGTGGTGCGTTCGAGCACGGCCTCCGCCGCGCCGTGGACGAACAGCTGCCTCCCATCCAGCTCCACCACCGCGCTGGCCAGCTTGCGGTCGGCGTCGAAGGGCAGCTCGCGCTGGCTGGGGGGAGCGGGTTCGTCCACGTGGTTCAGGTGGAAATTCAACAGGGCGACGTCGGTCGGATCTCCAACGACATGGCCGTTGTGTATCCGCGCGGCAGGCATGTAGCGAGCCGCGAGGATGAGTCGCTCGAAGCTGCGAGCGACATCGTCTGAGAGGGCGGCGGTCTCCGCTTCGCCATCCAGGGTCTGCGCGTGTTCGAGGTTGCTGACCCGCCGCACCGTCATGCGGTTCTGAGTCAAAGTGCCGGTCTTGTCCGTGCAGATCACATCGGCGCTGCCCAGGGTCTCGACCGCGGGTAGGCGACGTACCAGCGCTTCGCGTCGAGCCATGCGCTGAACACCCAGCGCCAGCACGATGGTGGTCACTGCGGGCAGGCCCTCGGGGATCGCCGCGACCGCGAGGCTCACGGCGGTGAGCATCAACACGCGCAGGCTGGCCTGCCCTTGGAGAAACGTGATGAAGAACACCAGCACGCCCAGCGCCAGACACACGAGCACGATCTGGATGCCGAAGCGTTGCAGGTGCTTCTGCAGCGGCGTGTCCGGCGACTCCACGCTCTCAAGCAGGCGCGCGATCTCGCCGAGCGAAGAGGACATCCCGGTGGCGGTCACGACCGCGTGCCCCTTGCCGCGTGTGACGAACGTGCCGAGGTAGAGACAGTTGGTGCGATCGGCGAGATCGGCACCCTCGGGCAGTGTGCGGTCTGCGACCTTCTCGACGGGCAGCGACTCCCCGGTGAGCGCAGACTCGTTCGTCGCCAGCCCGTGCGCCTCAATCAAGCGCGCGTCGGCTGGAATACGCGAACCCTCCTCCAGGGCGATGACGTCGCCAGGGACCAGCTCCCACGCCGGGACGTTCTGATCCTTGCCATCGCGTCGTACCCGAGCGCTCGGCGCAGCACGGCCCGCCAGCGCCTCCAGCGCTTTTTCCGCGCGGCTTTCTTGGACGAGGCCGATCAGCGCGTTCAGGATCACGATCACGCTGATCGCGATGGCGTCCCCGAACTGCTCGAGGGGGGTGAGGCCAGCCTCCAGCTGCCCCAGCACCACCGCGATGATTGCCGCCGCGATCAGCGCCAGCACGGTGACGTCGGTGAACTGCGCTGCCAAGCGCAAGAGCAGGCTCTTCTTCTGTGTGGTCGCCAGCAGGTTCTGGCCGTAGCGCCCGCGGCGTTCGTCGACCTCGGCTTGGCTCAGTCCCTGCTCGCGACTCTGGACGGCGCTCAGGACC
>JAUILJ010000143.1 GCA_030433055.1 Polyangia bacterium | reverse complement strand
GAACATGGCCGATCAGCAACACCAGGTCGTCATCATCGGAGGTGGCACCGGGGGCATCACCGTCGCCGCGCGCCTGAAGAAAGCCGGCATTTCAGACATTGCTCTGATTGAGCCGAGCGATACTCACTACTACCAACCCTTGTGGACGCTGGTTGGCGGCGGAGTTTTCCCCAAGGAAACCTCTGTGCGGCCTCAGGCAGACTATGTGCCGAGCGGAGTTAGCTGGGTCCGCGATCGAATCGAGAGCTTCGACCCGGAGCACAACCGTGTCACCACCGAGGGCGGGAAGACGCTCACCTATGACGATCTGGTGGTCACCCTCGGGATCCAGCTCGATTGGGACAAGGTCAAGGGGCTCCCCAACGCGCTAGGGCGTGGCGCAGTGACATCCAATTACAGCTATCAGAGCGTCGAGCACACCTGGAAGTTGATGCGAGAGTTCCGCGGAGGCAACGCAGTGTTCACCTACCCGGCGACACCCATCAAGTGCGCTGGTGCGCCGCAGAAGATCCTCTGGTTGGCGGAGGAGTACTTCCGTCGAGAAGGGATCCGCGACCAGTCGAACGTGATCTTTGCCTCGGCAGGAGCGGCGATTTTCGGCGTCGCGAAGTACCGATTGGCGCTGGAGAAGCTGGTGGCGGAGCGCGGGGTGGAGACGCGCTTTGGGCACAACCTGATCGAAGTGCGCGGCGACCAGCGGGAGGCCGTTTTTCAAGTTGATGACACCGAGAAGGTGCTGAAGTTCGACATGCTGCACGTGACGCCGCCTCAGAGCGCTCCGGACGTGATCAAGCGTAGCCCACTCGCCGACGCCGCGGGTTGGGTGGAAGTCGATAAGTTCACCTTGCAGCACACACGCTACAACAACGTCTGGTCGGCTGGTGACTGCTCCAGCGCCCCAACCTCGAAGACAGGTGCTGCCGTGAGGAAGCAAGTGCCGGTGCTGGTGGAGAACCTGCTGGCGAGGCGAGCGGGCAGCGCCGCCCTGGCGCAGTACGACGGCTACGCCTCGTGTCCCCTCGTCACGGGTAGAGGCAATGTGATGCTCGCGGAGTTTGGCTACGACGGGAAGATCATGGAGAGCTTCCCCTTCGATCAGGCTCAGGAGCGCTACAGCATGTGGCTGCTCAAGGCGTATGGCCTGCCGTCGATGTACTGGAACGGCATGCTGCGCGGGCGCATGTAGCCGTTGCCGCAGCGCCGATGTGCGCCTCCCTGGTCACCCGCGGGGGCGAAAGCGGTAGTGGGCGACGAACCACTCGTCGCCTGCCCCGTAGCCCCACAGCTCCTCGCAAGCCATGAAGAACACCCGCCAGCGCACGAGCCAGCGCTCCGCCTCCCGCCTCGGGTTTACCGAGCGCTCGCCGTAGTGTGCTTCCAGGACGCTCAGCGCGCGCTGTCGCTGAGCGTCCAGGTTCGCGAGCCAGGCCCGAGCCGTCTTGGCGTAGTGCAGTCCGCTGACGCTCCAGCGCTGCTCGAGGAGCAAGGCGTCCTGGAAGTGGAGCAGGAGATCGTCGCTCGGCATCAGGCCGCCGCTGAAGAAGTAGCGTCCCATCCATTCGTCGGCGCGCTCGGACTCGAACGCGTAGGTCAGGCTGCGATGCACGAAGATGTGCACGAACAGCTTGCCTCGGGGATCCAGCCAGCTGGCGAGGCGCTCGAAGAGCACCCGGTAGTTTCGCAGGTGCTCGAACATCTCCACGCTCACCACGCGATCGAAGCACGGCTCGATCCCTGCGGCGCGGAAGTCCGCGGCGTCGAGACGGTTCGCGTCCTGGGTCACCACCTGCAGGTTCGTCAGGTTGCGCGCGTTGGCCTCGCCCAGGATGAACTCGCGCTGGGTGCGGGAGTTCGAGACACCGACCACCCGGCTGTTCGGGTAGCGCTCGGCGGCCCAGAGCGAGAACGAGCCCCAGCCGCAGCCGAGATCGAGCACGCGTTGCCCATCCTCGAGCTCCGCGCGCACCGCGTATGTCTCGAGCATGCGTCGCTCTGCGTCCGCCAGCGAGTCCTCGCCAAAATCAGAGCGCTGCTCCGGCGTAGCGAAGACGCAAGCCGAGTACTTGAGTCGCGGACCCAGGGCGAGCTGGAACAGCTCGGTGGGCACTTCATAGTGCTGGGCGTTGGCCAGCTCCGTGTGGATTGCCACGGGGCTCTGCCTGAGTTCTTCGACCCAGCGCGCGCGTCGGACGGCCTGATCCTCGAGGCCACCTCCACGTTCTCTCTTCAGACGACGCCGCAACAGGCTGCGAATTGCTAGCCGGATCGCCGTGTCTGGCATCAGCCCACGCTCCATCAGCTCGATACTGGCTCGCGTGGCACGCTCCCTGACTTCCCTTGGCAGCGCTGGGACCCCCAGGGTTCCAGCAGACGGCGCGTTCAAAGCGCTCCCTCCAGCCGGATCGCGCAGGTGGGGGTGAGGGGAGCCGCACCGCGTCGCTCTGGTCCTTCGTACAGCAGCTGGGCGTTACCGATGTAGCGCTCCCGGAATCCCCCTTCACAGTAGGCGAGGTACCACTCCCACATCCTCAGGAACTCCGCTCCGTAGCCCAGCCGCGCGACCTCGTCGCGCCGGGCGAGGAAGCGTTCCCGCCAGTGACGCAAGGTGAGGGCGTAGTGGGCGCTGATGTCTTCCAAGCCGATCAGCTTCAGATCGGTCACCGAGCACGCGCTCGCGAGCGCGCCCAGCGAAGGGATACAGCTGCCCGGAAAGATGTAGCGCTTGATGAAGTCGACGTTGCGCCTGTGGGCAGCGAAGCGGCGATCGCGCATGGTGATCGCCTGAATCAACATCAAGCCTTGGGGCGCGAGCAAGCGTTCGCAGACGGCGAAGTATTCCGCGAGGTATTGGTGCCCAACCGCTTCGATCATCTCGATGCTCACCAGCTTGTCGAAGCGACCGTGAGTGGCGACGAGCCCGGGAAGCTCACGGTAGTCCCTCAGCAGCACGTCGACCCGTTGCTCGAGTCCTGCCTCGGAGACCCGCTGTTTTGCCAGCCGATACTGCTGCTGGCTCAGCGTAGTGGTCGTCACCCTGCAGCCGAAGTTCCTGGCTGCGTGGATCGCCAACGCCCCCCAGCCGGTGCCGATCTCGACGAGGTGCTCTCCTGGTTGCAGATCCAACTTGCGACAGATCCGCTCGAGCTTGTTGAGTGAGGCGTCCCGCAGCGCCTGCTGCGGAGTCTCGAAGACTGCAGCGGAGTAGCTCAGGGTGTCATCGAGGAAGCAGGCGTAGAAGTCGTTGCCCAGATCATAGTGGGCCTCGATGTTGCGCCGGCTGCCCCGCAGGGTGTTGCGATGGAGCGCGTGGGCGAGTCGAGCCGCGGGCTGGACGAGGCGCCCGAGGCCACTATCCAAGCTCCACAGGACAGCGGCGTTGCGCGCGAAGAGCCTCGCCACTTCCGCAGGTTCTGGGCTGTCCCAGCTACCTCGAGCGTAGGCTTCCGCGGCGCCGATCGAGCCGCCGAAGCAGAGGTCGACGTAGGCCTGAGCCGTGCGCACCGAGACCACCGCCGGCTCCGGAAAGTCCGGATGCGTGGCTCCAAAGCGCAGGCTGCCCTGGGCGTCGTTCAAGATCAGGCAGCCAGCTTCGAGCTGACCGAGGGCGCGTACCAGTAGGCGCTTGGCGACGGCTGCCAAGCCCGTGGGGCGCTCCAGATCGGCGTGGGCGATGGCGCTGCAGGGTGCCTCGAGGGAGCCCGCTCGAGTTGAGAGAGAAGTCGCGATGCTTTGACTCATGAGGAGACTCCTTGTGGTTCACTGTTGCCACGCGGATGTGAGAAGAACGGGGTGCCCTTCAACCAGAGTCGAAGGGCGTTCCAGTAGATCCCCGCAAACACCTTCCCGGTCATCCAGGGGAAGGCGGCGAGGGTCCGAAGGCAGTTGGTGGGAGTGAGCGCACGCCGCTCGAGGTCCAGGTGCGCCTCGAAGCTGCGCTCGTGGCTGCCCGGCTCAGCGGCTGGCAGGTTGAGCATTTCGACCCGAATGCGCTCTCGGGGCACCTCGAAGCGCCAGCGATAGCGCTGCGCCATGGGCATGAATGGCGAGACGTGGAAGGCCTTGTCGAACTCCCAGGTCGAGGCCACCACGCTCGATCCCATCGCGCTCGGTCCCATCGCGCTCGCTCCCCGCGCATGCTCGGCTCGAGCGCGTGGCAACACGTAGAGGTGGCGTTCGCCCCACGGCGTGTTGTCCACCTCGGCCACGATGACCTCCGGTTCGCCAGCGTTCAAATCCGAGGGGAAACAGTAGTAGAAGCTCACCGGGTTGAAGACGAAGCCGGCGTAGCGCAGGTGTGTCAGCAGGCGGATCGGGCCTCCGGGTGGCGAAATCCCCCGACTGCGCAGGAGCGCTTCCAGGCTCTCTCGCAGGCTCTCGCCGGGGTCCCCGAAGTGGTCGCTGCGCCGGAACTCCGCGAGGGCGCGGCGCCGCGCCGACCACCCTGGGATGGAGTCGAACACGCTCGGCAGCTCATCGAGATCCAGATAGACCATGAACAGGCGATAGCTGAAGGAGTGGCGGGTCGGGGCGAGGCGGCGATGACTCACTCTCCCGACGTAGAGAGCGCTGTGTCGTGCGTGGT
Source organism: Polyangia bacterium (assembly GCA_030433055.1). Taxonomy (GTDB): domain Bacteria; phylum Myxococcota_A; class Polyangia; order Polyangiales; family Polyangiaceae; genus JAHBVY01. The sequence goes on along the minus strand of JAUILJ010000143.1, from coordinate 7,799 downwards.
GCGTCAAAGCTTGCACCCGAACGCTTCGCCCACGCGGAGTGCGCTGACCAAGCCGTCCTCGTGAAAGCCGTAGCCCCAGTAGGCCCCGGCGAAATGGGTGCGCCGCGGCGGCCCTGCGATGCGTGAGTACTGGCGCTGGGCCTGCGCGCTGTGGGCGTCGTAGACCGGGTGTGCGTAGTCGAAGCGGCGCAGTACGCGGATCGGGTCGATGCGCTCCGTTGCGTTCAGCGTCACGCAGAACGTCACGGGAGCTTCGAGGCCCATCAGGTGGTTCATGTCGTAGGTCAGCGTGGCGCGCTCGCTGGTTGAGCCGTTCTCGTAACCGCGAGGAATCAAATAGTTCCAGGCGGCCCGAGCGCGGCGGTTCCTTGGCAGGAGCCGGTCGTCGGTGTGGAGGACCACGTCATTCGATTGGTAGCGCATGGCGCCGAGCACCTCGCGCTCCGCGTCGCTGGCGTCTTCCCCCAGCAGCCTCAGCGCCTGGTCGCTGTGGGTCGCGATCACCAGCTGATCGAAGGTCTCCCATCCTGCTTCGGTCTTCACGCGCACGTCTCGCGCGTTCCGCTCGACGGCGAGTATGGGGCAGCTGGTGCGGATGCTGTCGCGGAAGGGCGCGGTTAACGGGTCGAGGTAGCTCCGCGACCCGCCGCGTACGACTCGCCACACCGGCTTGTGCACCAGGTTCAGCATGCCGTGGTTGTGGAAGAACTCGATGAACAGGCGAAGCGGGAAGTCACGCTCGAGCTCGCCGAGAGGCGCTGACCAGATCGCCGAGCCCATCGGAACGATGAAGCGCCGCGCGAACTCTCGGCTGTATTCGCCCTCACGCAGGAAGTCGCCGAGGCTGTAGTCCCAGGCGAGCTGCTCGCGCTTCGGTAGCAGGCGGCGTGTTTCCTTGGAGAAACGCAACAGGTCTCGGAGCGTGCGCCAGTGCGCTGGCTCCAGCAGTCTCTTGCGTTGGGCAAACCAACCGTCGAGGTAGCGCGACGAGTACTCGAGCCCGCTCGCTTCGTCGCTGACCCCGAAGCACATGTCGGTGGGCTTCGAGGCGACGCCGAGCTTGTCCAGCAGACGCACGAAGTTTGGGTACACCCAGTGGTTGAAGACGATGAACCCCGTGTCGACGGCGTAGCTCCGCCCCCCTAGCTCCACGTCGACGGTGTGCGTGTGACCGCCGACGCGCGCGTCCGCTTCGAACAGCGTCACGCGATGTCGTTGCTGCAGGAGCCATCCCGCCGCGCAGCCCGCGATCCCGCTGCCGATGACGGCAACGCGCTGATCGGGGGGCATCGAAGACGGCGGGTGGGATCGGAGCGGATTCACTCAGGGCCTCACCGGGCTAGTAGGACCGCGTTTTGCCAGGTCAATCTGCACCCCGAGGCAACCACGAATTGTGCTCCCACCTCTGGCGGCGACCGACGTCTGGTCCTACGCCCGGACTCAGCAGGGGCTCGACAGAGGCACCTGCAAGGAGACGAGGATGATCCTGCTGGAAGAAACCTTTGAAGTACCGGGCGACGTGCGTGACGTGCTCGAGTACATCGCCGACTTCAGTCACCTCCCAGGCTGGGATCCGAGCGTGAAGCGCGTGCGCCGTCTGGACGAGGGCAAGGAGCTGACCCTGGGCGCTCGGTTCTTGGTTTCTCTCAAGTCGCTGGGGCGCACGGTGGACGTCGATTACTGCCTGGTGGAGCTCGGGCCGGAGCGCGCGACCCTGGTCGGCAAGAGCGCTGGTGTGAGCGCCGTTGACGTGATCCGCACGGAGCAGTCTGGGAGCTTGGTGCGCGTTTGCTACCGAGCGGAAATAAAGTTCCTGGGCTTGCTCAGGCCGATGGAGCGCCTGATGAGGTCGCGCATCCAGGCCGGAGGAAGGGCTGCGATAGCCAACCTGACTCAGGTGCTGCGCCATCGCGATGTCGCCCGACGCGTCGAAGGAGCGGTGCCTGTCGCCGTCGCCTGATGCTCGACTGGCTGCTCGACAGGAGTGTCGTCTTCAACTTCGATCGCAACGGGTTCAAGCGCCACGCCAAGGGCTTTCTGCCCAGCGACCTCGACGTCGACCTGAGTGAACGCACGGTGCTCGTCACCGGCGCCAACTCCGGCCTCGGCTTCGAGGCTTGTCGGGGGTTAGGCGCTCTAGGTGCCCGGGTGATCCTCCTGTGCCGCAACGCAGCCCGCGGCCGAGAGGCGCTGCACCGACTCGAAGCGGCTTCGCCCGGTGGGCGCTTCGAGCTGGAGCTGCTCGACGTCTCTCTCATCGCTGACGTCGAGCGCTACGTGGCGGAGCGCGCGCCCCAGGTGGTCGACGTGCTGATCAACAACGCGGGGGTGCTGCCCTCGCAGCGGGAAGAGACGAGCGAAGGGGTGGAGCGGTGCTTCGCCACCAACGTGCTCGGTCCCTTCGCGCTGACTCGCGCTTTGCTGCCGAAGCTGCGCTGTGCGGATGATCCACGGGTGATCCACGTGTCGAGCGGAGGGATGTACTCTGTCGGCCTGGACCTGAGCGACTGGCAGTGGACGCGCCGCGACTACGACGGCACCAAAGCCTACGCGATGACCAAGCGGGCCGAGGTGGCGCTGAACGAACTCTGGGCGAACCGCCAGCCCTGGCTGACCAGCTCGGCCATGCATCCGGGCTGGGCTGATACACCTGCCGTGGCGAGCTCGCTGCCGCGCTTCCATCAGCTCACGCAGCGCATCCTGCGCACGCCAGCGCAAGGGGCAGACACGGTGGTCTGGCTGGCGGCCTGTGCGCGGCTGCGCGGCGCGAGCGGCTGCTTCTGGTTCGATCGCGAGTGTGCTCCGACGCATGTCTTCCCCGGCACCGCGCGGGGCGACCGCCAGGCGGTCGCGCTCTGGCAGCTGTGCGAGGAGCTCTGCGCACGCGCCCGTCGACATCGGACTGCGGGTTGAGGGGCCGCGCCTCGCGGCGCGCGCTGGCGCTTTTGTTCGCGGGTGCGCGGGCTTGAAATTTGGCCCGTGTGAGACCTGCATGGCAGCGTCGGAGCGAGCCTCGAACAGTGGGAAAGCAAGGGTTTCCCACCGCTTGGGCAGGGCACCTCACCCCCAAACCCAAAGCGCTTCGAGCACACCCGAGTCGAACGCCAGGAGCCAAAAAGAAAGCCATGCGCAGCTACACCGGCCTCAGCCAACCCGAGATTGTCGTTGGGCTCGACCTCGGCACCACCAAGGTAAGTGCCGTCGTCGGCGAGGTAGATAGTGATGGGATCACCATCCTGGGGGTTGGCAACGTCCCCTGCCGCGGACTCCGTAAGGGCGTGGTGAGCAACATCGAGTGGACGGTGCGGGCCATCCGCGAAGCCATCGATGCAGCTCAGACCATGGCCGGAGTCGAGATCAGCACCGTGTACGCGGGGGTCGCGGGCAGCCACATCCGCAGTCACATGTCCGACGGCGTGTGCGCGATCAGCGGACGTGAGGTGATGAGCAGCGATCTGGACCGAGTCCTGGAAGGCGCCCGCGCCATCCCGGTCGACGCGGATCGCATGATCCTCCACGCATTGCCGCGCGAATACATCGTCGACACCCAGGATGGCATCCGCGATCCGATCGGGATGAGCGGTGTGCGCCTGCAAGTGCGGGTGAACCTGGTGACCGCAGCGACCAGCTGCGTGCAGAACGTGATCCGCTGTGTGGAGCGCTGCAACTTGCACGTCGCCGACGTGGTGCTCGAGCCCCTCGCCTCCAGCGAGGCGGTGCTCAGCGAGGATGAGAAGGAAATCGGGGTCGCCGTGATTGACATGGGCGGCGGCACCACGGACTTGTTGGTCTACGCCGACGGCGGCATCGCGCACACCAGCGTGATCCCCGCTGGCGGCAACAACGTCACCAGCGACGTTGCCGCGGGGCTACGCACCCCGATGGGGGAGGCCGAGCGCCTCAAGCGCAACTACGGCTGTGCCCTAGGCCGCATGATCTCCGACGACGAGGAGATCGAGGTGCCTGGAGTCGGCGGTCACTCGCCCCGACGCGTGGCGCGGCGGGTGCTGAGCGACATCATCGAGCCTCGAGTGGAGGAGATCTTCAGCGAGGCGCGGCGCCGCATCGAAGACGCCGGGCTGCTCGACCAGGTCGCGTCGGGAGCCGTGCTCACCGGTGGCTCCGTGCTGATGGAAGGCATGGTGGAGTGCGCCGAGGAGATCCTCGGGATGCCAGTTCGCCTGGGCTTCCCCGTCGGGATGAAAGGCATCGTCCAGCTGGTGCAGGGCCCTCAGTACGCCACGGGCGTCGGCCTGGTGCAGTACGGCGCCTTGCAGCTGGCTCAGGCCGCGGCTCGAGGCGAGTACGAGGAGTACTACGAGGAGCCGTCGCAGCCGGAGCCGGCGGAGGTCAGAGTCAGGCGCCACAAGGGCGGCTTCTGGGGTTGGCTCAAGGACGCCTTCTAAGACTTACGAACCAGCTAGAAATAGCTGGTTTGCGCTTTTGTAGCGCTGTTAATTAGGCCAGGTTGGGGGTTTTGGTTCAGTAAGGGGTTACGCACCGGGTCGCCAAGGAAAGAGCGGTTCGAGGCAAGGGAAGAGGCAGCCCAAGCCACGAAGCATAGTCAAGAGGTCGCACCTCCGCGGGTGCGCCACACCCCGCTCGACCCAGGTACCACGGTGTTTCCGCACAGCTCCATCACGTTGAGAGCTCGTGCACCGGGAGGAAGGCAAAATGAGTTTCTCGATTGAGTTTGCTGACGAGTCGCCGCAGTACCAAGCGCGCATCAAGGTGATCGGTGTCGGAGGATCCGGCAACAACGCGATCAACACCATGATCCACTTCGGGCTGGAGGGCGTGGAGTTCGTCAGTGTGAACACGGACGCCCAGGCGCTGAACGCCAACCTGGCTCCGCTGAAGCTTTCGGTCGGTCAGGCAGTGACCCGTGGTTTGGGTGCTGGGGCCGATCCCGAGCGCGGTCGCAAGGCGGCGCTCGAAGACGTCACGCGACTCAAGGAAGCCATCTCCGGTGCGGACATGGTCTTCGTCACCGCCGGCATGGGCGGTGGCACCGGCACGGGCGCAGCTCCCGTGATTGCGCAGCTCGCGCGGGAAGAGGGCGCCCTCACCGTTGGCGTCGTCACCAAGCCGTTCGTCTTCGAGGGCCGGCAGCGTGCGCGCCGCGCCGAGCAGGGGCTCGCCGCGCTCAGCGAGCACGTCGACACGCTCATCACCATCCCCAACGAGAAGCTCGTTGCCATGGGTGACGACGATCTGAGCTTCGTCGAAGCCTTCCGCAAGGCAGACGAGGTGCTCTACCAAGCCGTCAAGGGCATCAGCGATCTGATCACCCAAGAGGGGATCGTGAACGTCGACTTTGCCGACGTGCGCACCGTGATGGAGAACATGGGTCGCGCCCTGATGGGCACTGGTTGTGCCAAGGGTGAGGGCCGTGCCCGCCTCGCGGCCGAGGCGGCGATCCAGAGCCCACTGCTGGACAACATCAGCGTGGACGGCGCGACCGGCGTGCTGATCAACGTCGTCGGTGGGCCAGACATGAAGATGCGCGAGATCAACGAGGCTGCGACCTTCATCCAGGAGCAAGCGCACGAGGACGCGAACATCATCTTCGGCGCGACCATCGACGAGAACATGTCGGAGGCCATCAAGGTCACCGTGATCGCGACCGGCTTCGAGCGCGCCGCCGAGGAGCCCCAGGAGCTGCTGCGTCAAGCGAGCCGTCAGCCGCTGGAGCGTCCAGCTCCGCGCGCCGAGGCCCGCCCGTCGGAGGCTCCCGCGCGTCGCGAGCCGCGCCCGGAGATCTCGGCCCGGGCGCTGGAGGAGCTGGATCGCGAGCCGGCTACGGTCTACTCCCGTCGCCCCGCGGCTGCGGCAGCGAATCTGCAAGCCCGCACCGAAGGCTCGGGCCTGCCCAGTGTCCGCGATCGCATCACGTTCCCGTCAAACGTGGACCGCGACTGGGACACTCCCGCTTACCAGCGCCGCAACGGCGGCTGACCCCTTCCGGAGCTGTCCCGGCGCCTGCAACCCAGTCGCTGGGTGGCTTCGTTATCGCCAGTTCGGCCCGCGGAGGCGCGAGCACAGGCGACAATCTCCTCCTACGAACGATGACGCCCCTCGTGTTGGTCCACGGGGGGCGTCGCCTTTTGTGGCTACCCACCGCAGCTTTCGGCCGCACGACTTGGTGATTCGCGCGCCCGGGTTGGGGGAGAGGCGCGGCGTATCCGACGGGGGTAGGATGCAAGCCAGCAGGGGGGCCTCGCTTTCCCCCGCGCGAGTCTCGCTGTGCGAGCCGGCATTGGGTACGCTTTCAGAAAGCCTCGGGGCAGCGCGCCCCATCCGAAGCGATGAACCGTCTTCCACCGCACCTGCTCATCGTCGATCCAAACGTCGACTCTGCAGCGTCGCTGACCTCGATCTTGGCAGAGATCCAGATCGGAGCGACCCATGTCACGTCGCGGCAGGAGGCCTTGCGCGAACTCGCGAGGCGCCCCTACGCAGCGGTGGCTCTCAGCGTGGGGCTACCCGATGGCAACGGCCTGGATCTCCTGACCAAGCTCAACCAGACCCATGAGGAGCTGCCTCTGGTCGTCATCACGGACCAGGGGAAGACCTCCCTCGGGGTCAAGGCTGTGCGCCTGGGCGCCAACGATTTCCTGTGTCGGCCTTTCGAAGACGAAGAGGTCAAGTACGTCATCCAGAAGATGCTCAGCATGGTCCGCGTGACGGGTGACGATTCGCCCAAGAGCGTGATGATGAGCCAGCGCTCGAACATCATCGGGACCTCGCCGGTGATGGTCGAGCTCGAGCGCACGATCAATCGTGTGGCCGACGGCGTCGCGACGGTGTTAATCCGCGGGGAAAGTGGCACCGGTAAGGAGCTCGTGGCCCGGCGCGTGCACGAGAAGAGCCCGCGCTCGGACGGGCCCTTCATCAAGGTGCATTGCGGCGCGCTGCCGGACAACCTGCTCGAGAGCGAGCTGTTCGGGTACGAAAAGGGCGCGTTCACCGGGGCCACCCAGCGCAAGCCGGGGCGCGTCGAGCTGGCGGAGGGGGGCACCTTGTTCCTCGATGAGATCGGCGACATCACGCCAGCTATCCAGGTCAAGCTGCTCAGAGTGTTGCAGGAGCGCGAGTACGAGCGCCTGGGTGGAACTCAGACCCTCAAGGCCGACGTGCGCTTCGTCGCTGCGACCCACCGAGATCTCGATGGCATGGTGCGCGCTGGCGAGTTCCGTGAGGATCTCTTCTATCGCTTGAGCGTCGTTCCGCTGTTCGTCCCACCGTTGCGGGCGCGCTCCGAGGACATCACCGAGCTCGCGATGCTCTTCGCGCGCACCGCGGGCATCGCGAATGGGCGGCCGGCAATGGGTATCGACGCTCCGGCCCTCGAGATGCTGCGTAGCCATCGCTGGCCAGGCAACGTGCGGCAGCTCCAGAACTTCATCGAGCGCCTGGTCCTGCTGGCGGAAGGGCCGCGCATCACCGTGCGAGACTGCTCCATCTGGGCCCCGGCCATCGATGGAGGTGCCATCGATCAGAAGACCGCTCTGGCCGCCTACGAGAGCGCGCGCCGTCAGGTCGAAGCTCTGGCGCAAGAGGACGAAAGCAATCTCCGTTTCCAGTGGCAATTGGGAGGTATCCTTGGTCAGATTGGCCGCGTGCTGCTGGAGCAAGGATACAGCGTGCGGGTGCTTGTGCGCGATCCCGCGCGCATTCTGGGCCGTAGCTGGCACAAGCGGGTGGAGGTCGTCATCGGGGACGTGCTCAAGCCGGAGACCCTGCCGCCTGCATTGGACGGTGTGGACGCTGCCTACTACTTGATTCACTCCATGGGC
>JAUILJ010000142.1 GCA_030433055.1 Polyangia bacterium | reverse complement strand
TCGTCTTCCACCCTGAGGCAATGGGGCAAAGCCCCGAGCCGAACCTACTCCCGAGTAACTCGCCCGCACACCAGCCTCACCACAGACTCGTCTTCCACCCTGAGGCAATGGGGCGAAGCCCCGAGCCGAGCCTACTCCCGAACCGCCAAGACCCCACAGCCGCCAGCCTCCAAGCGCCGTGACTCCCTCCCTAGCAATCGGCGAAGCCGGAGCGAGCCGCCACGTACCTCCCGGAAACGGACGGCTCAGCCTTGGAGCGCCTCTAGTCACTTTACCCGGGGAAAAGCGAGGGAGTTGTGGAGGCGGCGGAACGGCCCGCAGGGTTCGGGCGCAGAGGTGGGTGAGCGTAGTCTCTCTGAGGCCGATCACGCAGCGGGCCCTCACGAGGCTCTTCACCAGAAGGTGAAACCGTCCGGTATCCAGCGTTCGAAACACAGGCCGCGACTCGCACAGCGACGCCACGACGCCTTGGCTAGCGACCCCCATTCAAGCCCGAACCCGGAGGGTCGTGGGAGCCGCCGCGCTCTACGACTGAGGGAATCTATGCAGTCCGCTGGATCAGGTGGTAGCCGAAATCCGTTTCGACGATGCCGCTCGTCTGGCCCACATCCATCGAGTACGTGGCGTCTTCGAACGGCTTGACCATCTGGCCGCGGCCGAAGCTACCCAGATCTCCACCGCTGCTGCTGGACGGGCAGTCGGAGTGCTGGCGCGCCAGGTCGGCGAAGTCAGCGCCGGAGTCGATCTGTGTCTTCAGATCCGTGATCTGCTGCAGGGCTTCGTCCTTGGAGCGGCTGGCGGTGGACCGCATGGAGCCTTTGTACATCAGCAGGATGTGAGAAGCGCGAACCTGAGACATGGGTCTCTCCTTTACCGTGTGGAATTAATGCGTGCTCGGGCAGCGGGTTTGCTGCTCCGCCGGGTGTGCTCCGGAGCGGGAACCTTACGGGAGCGACTGCACGAGACAAGGGTCAGGCTGTCGAGAGCTGGTCTGGGTCGATCGTTGGCGCATCTCGCCCCGCGCGCAGCGGACCCAGCTGACTCCCGCTTTCACTTTCCCAAGCACAGAGGCTGTGGTGCTTTGGCGCAGCGGCCGCAGCTGGGTCCGCGCCACGCCATCCAATTTACGATTAATTTCAGTCACTTATGCAGTGGAGCACAGCTGTTCAGTCCCCTCACCCCCAAATCCAGCACCCGATGCGGCGCGATCCACCTTGAAAGTGATAATCGTTTTCATTAAGCAACGAGCCAATGAACTCTTTGGGTCGTCTTGGATTGGGCCTGGCCGTCGCTGGGGCAGCGCTGTGCTTCGCGGCGACTGCGTCGGCCAATGATCGGCACTTTGGCTACACCTACGAGACGGCGGTGCTCCCACCCGGTCAGCGAGAGCTCGAGGTCTGGACGACGTGGCGCAGCGGGCGCGAGAGCTACTACTCGCGCTTCGACCACCGCATGGAGTTCGAGGTCGGACTCACCGGGCAGCTGATGACCGCCTTCTACCTCAACTTCCACGGACTCACCGAGCAGAACGAGGAAGAAGTACGCGAGAGCCGCTTCGCCTACGACGGCGTGTCCAGCGAATGGAAGCTCAAGCTGAGCGACCCTGTAGCCGACGCCATCGGTTCCGCGGGGTACCTGGAGTTCAGCGCGGGGCCGAGTTTGTACGAGATAGAAGCGAAGCTCCTGCTCGACAAGCGCATGGGCAACTTGCTCTTCGCCGCCAACTTGGTAGGCGAGATCGAGTGGGAGATCGAACCTGAAGAGACCAAGCACGAGTACGTCGTCGAGCCCGTGCTGGGCATGAGCTACGTGGTCAGCCCGAACTTCGCGGCTGGGCTCGAGGTGCGCAGCGAGAACGTGATCGAGGAAGGTGAGGTCGAGCACTCGGCGCTCTCCGCGGGCCCCGTGATCGCCGTCTCCGACGAGACTTACTGGGCCACGCTCACCTTCTTGCCGCAGATAACCGACTTGAAGTCCGGCGAGCGCGACCTCGAAGGCAACGAGAAGTTCGAGCTGCGTCTGCTGTTCTCTTTCCACCTGTGAGTGCCATGCGACGTCTGCTCTGCCTCAGCCTCTGCCTTGCCAGCCTCGCCGCCTGCGTGGGGCAGGTACCGGAGCCCACGACTCAGCACGTGGCGCGCGCCCAGCACCATTGGCCCGGGGTAACCCAGGCGAAGCTCTCAGAAGGGCGTGAGCTGTTCGTGGAGCGCTGCTCGGGGTGCCACACGTTGCCTATCCCCGCGGAACATCAGGCGGCAGAGTGGCCCGACGTGATGAAGCGTATGACGCCGTTCGTGCGCATGACACCCTCCGAGCTCAAGAGCGTCGAGCGCTACTTGATCGTGGCTTCTGAAGTCGCCAACGGCGCGCCCGCGCAAGCCAAGAACTGAGGTTCAGGTGGCGGGCACGGCGCGGCCCAGCGCCCACGCTCGGAGCGCGCTGACTTGTTCCGCAGCAGTGGCGGACAGGGGCCTGGTGCGTGCGATTTCTCGCTCCAGGTGCTGGGTCGCCAGGTTCTCTCCCGCCCCGAACGCTTCGTAGAGCGCGGCGACGATCACCTGTTCCAGCTCGGCCCCGCTGAACCCTTCCGTCGCCTGACTGATCAGTCCCAGATCGAAGACACTCGAGTCCCTTCCCCGGCGCTGCAGGTGGATCCTGAGGATGGCCTCACGCTCCTCGGGGTTCGGCAAATCGACGAAGAAGATCTCGTCGAAGCGACCCTTGCGCAGCAGCTCCGCGGGCAATGAGGAGACGTCGTTCGATGTCGCGATCACGAACACCGGCGCGCGCTTCTCCTGGAGCCAGGTCAGGAAGCTCCCGAGCACGCGGGTGGAGACACCTCCGTCCTCAGAGCCTCCCTGGGGAAACGCCTTCTCCAGCTCGTCGATCCACAGCACGATGGGTGCCAGGGACTCCGCGACACGAATCGCACGCGAGAGGTTCTTCTCGCTCTCACCAATGTACTTGGCGAAGATCCGGCTCGGGTCGAAGCGGATGAGGGGGAGCTGCCACTCGTGGCTCACCGCCTTCGCACACAGGCTCTTGCCGCAACCCTGCACTCCCAAGAGCAACAAGCCCCGGGGCGGCTCCAGGCCGAACGAGCGCGCCCGCTCCGGCTCGGAGAACGCGACCTTGCGCTGCCGGAGCCAGCCCTTGAGCGTGTCCAGACCCGCGACGTCCACCATCGATGATTCCGTAGGGATAAAGTCCAGGATCCCTGTAGCCTCGACGGCGGTGCGCTTGGCCGCCCGCACGCGGTCGAGCACGCTGCGGTCGAGCCGGCCATGCTCGATGATCGCTTGAGAGAGTACGCGCTTGACCTCGAAGAAGGTGAGGCCCTTGAGCTGCTGGAGCAGCACCGCCACGTCTTCTCCGGTGAGCTCCATCTCGACGGTCATGCGCGCCCGCAGGCTCGCCAGCAGCGAGCGCGTGTACTCGTAGTACTCATCCTCGGTGATCGGATCGAGGTGCACCTGGGTCAGGATCGACTTCAGCGAGCGCGGGAGCTCCAGGGGCTCGTCCGTCAGGGCGATCGCGCCGCGGTGCAGCGACAGTTGCTGACAGGCGTCCAGGAGGGCGCTCTGCACCTTTGCGTCCTCGGTGAAGCGGGCGAAGTCGCGCAGGTAGTAGATGGCCTCCAGGCCCGACGCTCGGATGTGCTCCACGGCCAGCAGCGGCGATTTGGTCCCGTGAACCGGCCCCGGCATGTCTGTGCGACGTAGGCCCGCGCTAGCGGTCCAGACGAAATACGGCAAGCGCAGACCCGCCGCGAGTGACTCGAGCAGGACCTCCACCCGATCGTCCTCATTGGTCTCGAACCCAATCAGTGGGTGATGCGCCGCGACCAGCAACTCGAGATCGCGGAGCTGCGCCAGCGGCACCGGGGGGCGGGTCATTGCCCCCAATATACACAGACTCGGCCCCCGAGCACGCCTCCCGGCTCAGCCCAGCACCGCGGCGAGCCGATCCTTGCCTCCCTGCTGGATCACCTCTCCGTGAGCCATGACGACGCGGTCGAAATCCCAGCCGAGGATTTGCTCCAGGCTCTGCTGGTAAGCCGCCCTCTGCTTGATCACCGAGCGGAACAGACGGGACTGCGCGAGCTTCTTGTGAGTGCCGGTCATGCGGAAGACCAGACCGCTCAGCCAGCCCTTGTACTCGAGGATGTTGAAGACCAGATCGGTAACCACGAGCGTGCGGGTCGCTGGGTGCAGCACGATCACCTCGTCCAGCTTCGGCATGCCGCCCAGCACGAGGCACTGGGCGCCGCCCAGCTTCGGTTCACTACCCTGCTCGACCACGCTGCCGGAGAGCTTGGGACGCTTCTTCGAGAGCGCGGCGCCCAGCAAGAGCTTTGCCTCAGGGAACCGATCGATGGCCGGCCGCGCGTACAGGTGGTGAAAGCTGTTCGGTGCCAGCACGCGAGTGACGTTGCCCAGACGACTCACGCCCTCGGCGTGAGCGTCGTCCATCGGCACGGGGCCGTGAAGTAACAATCCGTCGTCCGTATCGAGCACGGTCATACGCGTGCGGAAGTGCACACCGCCGGGCAGAAACAGGTCGTGCTCGGAGTGCCAGACTCCGGGCGTTAGCTCTTCGAGTACCTTGGGCTGATCCATCGGGCTCCTTTCCGCGCTGCGCTCGTTGGCGTGGCGCCGTGCGCCCCTGCTTGGGGTCCGTCGGAGCGCTAGTCAATCAGCTCACTGGATTTAGTCAAGTATGCTTGACTATTTTCGCAAATCAGGTCAGACTCGCTGGATGGCGAAGGGGCACGGAAACACCCGGCGCAGGGGCAACGCCGAGCGCTCCGGTCGTGAGCCAGTTGCGTGTGGGGCGAGCCAGAGCAAGCAGCCCTACGCCGCGCGCCTCGAGTCGGCGAAGCAGGCAAGCCTGGGGCAACTGCTGTTCAAGTGCGCCCGCCTGTTCAACGAGCAGGCTCTGGAGCTAGCCAACCAGCGCTCCGGAACTCAGGTGCGAGTGGCCCACACCGCGCTGTTCCCTCACATCGACCTCGACGGCACGCGGCTCACGACCTTGGCCGAGCGTGTGGGGGTGAGTAAACAGGCGGTGAGTCAGCTGGTGGATGAGCTCGAGGGGTTCGGTGCAGTGGAGCGTGTCCCCGATCCGAGCGACGGGCGCGCGCGCCTGGTGCGCTTCACCGAGCAAGGCCGCCAGGGTCTGCTGGTCGGCCTCGAGGTGTTGGACGAGCTGAGCGGTGACCTGGGCAAGCGCCTCGGAAACGAGCAAATGCTGCGTGACCTGCATGGCCTGCTGCAGAGCTTGCTCGGCGCTCTGGAGGCTCGCGCGGAAATGAAAGAGTCGTGATAGCTTGATGCCATGTTCGAAACAGCTGAGCTCGGGCACGCACTCACCAAGGATGAATACAACGAACGCGTGCCCCGCCTCAGGGAGGAGCTACTCACCATCCAGCGCCAGCTGGCGGACGCCCCCTTCCCCGTGCTCATCCTGCTCAACGGAGTCGATGGAGCGGGCAAGGGCGAGAGCGCGAACCTGCTCAACGAGTGGTTCGACGCGCGCTATCTCGAGACTCACGCCTTCGATGCGCCGTCCCAAGACGAAGCAGAGCGCCCGCGCTACTGGCGCTACTGGATGAAGACGCCCCAGCGGGGAACGATCGGGATCTACATCGGCAACTGGTACACGCAGCCGATCATCTCGCGCGTCATCGGCGACGCAAACGACGAGGACCTGGCGAAGCAGCTCGCGCATGTGCGCAACTTCGAGCGCATGCTGGCGGACGACGGGGCGCTGATCATCAAGCTCTGGTTCCACCTCAGCAAGAGGGAACAGAAGCGGCGCCTGAAGAAGCTGGAGAGCAACAAGGAGACGTCCTGGCGCGTCTCCAAGCAAGACTGGAAGCACTTCAAACACTACGACGAGTTCCGTATCGTCAGCGAGCGCGCGCTGCGCGACACGAGCAGCGGACAGAGCCCGTGGACCATCATCGAAGGCACCGACGCACGTTACCGCGCGGTAACGCTTGGCGAGCACATCCTGGAACGCATCCAGGAGCACCTCGCGACCCACGCCGAACGTACGAAGTCGGCGCCACCGGACCCCAACGTCGCTGATCCGCTGACGATCCTGGATCGAGTCGACCTCTCCAAGGACATCGAGAAGGCGGACTACGACCACGAGCTCGAGCGCCTGCAAGGTCGGCTGAACAAGCTCAGCCGGAAGGTGCGGAAGAAGGGCGTCTCCATCGTCATCGTGTTCGAGGGGTGGGACGCCGCGGGGAAAGGCGGCGCGATCCGACGCATGATCCGGGCCCTGGACGCCCGGCAGTTTCGCGTGATCCCCATCGCGGCGCCGACTCAAGAGGAGCGGGCGCATCACTACCTCTGGCGCTTCTGGCGCCACATTCCTCGGCCTGGGCGCTTCACAATCTACGACCGCAGCTGGTACGGACGGGTGCTCGTCGAGCGCGTCGAGGGCTTCGCGGCGCGGGCTGAGTGGCGCCGCGCGTACGCCGAGATCAACGACTTCGAGGAGCAGCTGGTGGAATCCGGAACCGTGCTCGTGAAGTTCTGGCTGCACCTGAGCCCGGAGGAACAGCTTCGGCGCTTCAAGGAGCGCGAGGAGATCCCGTACAAGCAGCACAAGATCGGACCGGAAGACTACCGGAACCGCGAGAAGTGGAACCTGTACGAATCGGCCGCCGATGACATGGTGAGCCAAACCAGTACGGAGCACGCGCCGTGGACCCTGGTGAGCGCCGAGAGCAAACAGTGGGCACGCATTCAGGTCTTGAAGACGGTGTGTGACGCGATCGAGGCGCGGCTCGGCAAATAGCAACCGAGACGGCCGCGCAACCTACCCGAAACTTCCGCCGTGGGAGCGTCACAGGACTCGACGTGCACGATCCGAGTCCAGAATCCGATCTCTATGCCGCTGGGTGGTTACAGCGTCGCTCCCGGAACTGCGTGGATCGTCTCATCAGCACGCGCGACCGACGACCGGCAACGGTCGCCGATACGCGCCCCCGGGTCCGCGTGGGTGAGGGGATCCGCCGGGCCCGGGGTTGCTGAGCTTTTTGCCCCGAAACGAATCCATGTGGAAATAAAATGAGCCAGGGGCCTCAGGAGGCGAGCGCAGCTTGGGCTTTGTCCAGGACCCTGAGCAGCGTCTCTGGCTCCTGAGCTCCGGGCACCGGCCAGCGCCCGTTGATCAGGAAGAAGGGCACCCCGGTGATGCCACGGTCCGCCGCTTCGGCTGCCTGCTCGCGGATCGCCTCCCTTCCGACGCCCGCGGAGAAGCGCTCGAGGGACTGGTCGCGGTCGAGACCGAAGGCCTCACCAATGCCGGCGAGCACCCCGGGATCGCCCACGTCCTGCCCTTCGCAGAAGTAGGCCCGGAACAGCGCCATCACCAGCGGCGCCTTCTGCGGTGGTGACGCCCAGCTGATCATGCAGTGGGCCGCGGTGGTGTCGGGCATGCGCTGGATCAGCTCGGGCCGAAACTCGAGGCCGACGTCGCTGGCCACCTTGAGCACGCGCTGAAACAGCTTGTCCGGCTGGGTGCCGAACTTCTGCATCACGAACACCGCAAAGTCCTCACCCTCCGGACGCAGGTGTGGGTGCAGCAGAAAGGGCTGGAAGTTCAGCTCGACTTCCAGATCCGGGCGCTGCTCGAGAGCCAGCTCGAGCTTCCTCTTACCGATGAAGCACCACGGACAGACCACGTCGCTGAAGGCGTCGATTCGCAGCATTGCTTAGACCTAGAACCGTTCGAGGTGAGCGACCAGCTCACCGATGTGATTTAGCACCACGTCAGCAGCGCTCAGGTCCACAGCCTCACCGGCGAACTCCGAGCGCATCCCTATCACGTACATTCCTGCACTCCGCGCGGAAGCAACCCCGCGAGGCGAGTCTTCAATCGCGACGCCGTTCGCAGGCGCTATCCCGAGCTCGGCCGCGGCGGTCAGGTACGGTTCCGGATGCGGCTTGTGGGGGCCATAGCGATCAGGCGTCCACACCAGGTCGAAGAAGTCGATCACGCTTCGATCCTGGTGAATGCGCCAGAAGTGCTCCGGCAAGCAGCTGGTGACGACGGCCATGCGGCGGCCCGCGCGCTGATGACGCTGGCGCAGCGCGCCCAGCGCCTCCAGCACCCCGTCGATCGGAGCCACACCACGGGCGAGCAACTGGGAATAGCGCGCGTCGCGCTTGGCTCGCAGCGCAGGCAGCGCAGCCTCTTCGATGCCTGCCGCCAGCGCTAGCTCGAAGACGCTCTTGCCTTGACGCAAGCTGATGTCGAGATGGGTCTCATGGCTCAGCTCGATGCCTAGCTCCGCCAGCACGCTGCGTGACGCTTCGAAGTACAAGCCTTCGGTGTCCACGAGCACACCATCGTTGTCGAAGAAGAGCGCCTGGTAGCTCATCAGTGGGTCACCCGCCGCAGGAGCCGGGAGCGCAGCTGCGGCAGCTCGTGATGCAGGCACCGCTCGCCGAGCGTGGCGAGCCACTCCGGCGCGAGGAGGCCGCGGCGCTGGAGGTGTGGGTCGCTCGCACCTGGTGACAGCAACGGGAGGCCTTCGAAGCTGAGCTGCTGCGGCCTGGCGCGCTCGAGCTCTGCGATGGCAGTGGCCCCGGCGCCGCTCAAGAGCCACTCCACGGCGCCGCGAGCCAGCTCCGTAGAATTCCGCGCGGCAATAAAAATTGGTTGCAGTGCCTGGGCGATCTCGGGCCTCAGGTCGGCTTCACGCCACGCGCCGTGAACACGCAACGCGATCTCTCCCCCGAAAAATCCTTCATGAAACAGCCCGAGGACTAGCGCGGCGGGGTCCACCCGCAGGGGCTCACTCGCCGAAAGTCCGCCAGGCGCCAGCGCCGTCCCGGCATAGGCAGACGCCACGGCGAACGCGATCGCGGCCACATCGGTCAGCTCGCTGCAGCACGCCTCGGCGCGATCGAGCAGCTCTGCCGGGGCTCCGACGGCCATCAGCTCGAGGGTCAGCCGGGATCCGTCGACCACGCCTCGATGCAACCTCAAGCCGACCCTCAGCCAGCCGTCAGCGACGTGCTGGCGCTGAGTCGAATCCGGGAGCGCCAGCACGCCGACCTGCTGACTCTCGAGGATCTGCCCATTCACCCAGTCGCTCGAGCGCCGCTCCGCCTCCGCGACCGCGGGTGCTCCCATGCGCGCACTCACCGGACCCAGACTCAGCAAAGTCACCTGGCGTGCTTAGCAAGAAACTCCAGAGGCGGGAGCGGTGGGCGAAAGGTCGCACACGCGGGAGGGCACCGTGCTTGTTCTGGTTCTGCGGTGCGCAGCTGCGCCAGTCACTCCTCAGGTGTTCAGCCCGGAAGTCGGACAAACGACAGCTCGCGCGCGTTCGAGAAAGCTGCCCACATGCTGGGCGGCGGGCAAAGGACCTGAATATACTGGCGACAACATGCGCCCTGTTCGCCCGACGTGGTTGGTCATCACGACCTTGCTTGCTTCGAGCTTTGCGCCCTTGGCGCAGGCTCAAACCTCTGCACAGGACCGCGCGACCGCCGAAGCGCTGTTCCAACAAGCCAAGAAGCTCAAGGAGGCGGAGAACTACGAGGAGGCGTGTCCCAAGTTCGCGGCGAGCAACAAGCTCGATCCCGCGCTGGGGACGCTGCTCAACCTGGCGGATTGTCACGAGCAGCAGGGACTGACCGCGAGCGCGTGGGCCGAGTTCCTGGAGGCCGCGACGTTGGCGCGTCGCTCTGGGCAGACGGATCGCGCGACGGTTGCCCAGGAGCGCGCGACGGCGCTCGAAGGGCGGCTGGTGCGAGTCAACATCGTGGTGAAGGGCAAAGCCCGAGTCGATGGCCTCGAGATCAAACAAGACGGCTCCGTGGTCTACACCGCCACCTGGAACACCCCGGTCCCGATCGATCCAGGTCCGCACCTGCTCAGCGTGAACGCTCCCGGCAAGAAAGAATGGGCCAAGGCCTTCGACATCCCCAGCGAAGGCACCGGCGAGCCAATCTTGATCGAGGTGCCCGAGCTCGAGGACGCACCCGTCGAGAAGCCCGTCGAGGCGCCAGTCGTCACACCCACGCCTGCCAACACCCCGCCCGCTGAGCGGCCCGGTCCGGTGGACGAGGGCAGCGACGGCTCAGGCCAAATGACCGCCGGAATCATTCTCGCTGGTGCCGGCGTCGTCGGCCTCGCCGTGGGCGGAGTGTTCGGACTGAGCGCGAAGAACAAATGGGAAGACGCCGACTGCCAGGACGGTGTGTGCCCAACCCAGGACCGCCAAACGCTCGCCGAGGACGCCAAGAGCCAGGCCAACCTCTCCACCTTGTTTTTCGCTGGCGGCGGCGTGCTGAGCGCCGTCGGCTTGATCATGATCCTCACCGCCCCTAGCAAGAAAGAGCGCCCGGCAACGGGCAAGCTCCAGGTCTCCCCAGCGGTCGGCCCACGAGCGACCGGCGTCTGGCTGGGAGGCAACTTCTGATGATTACCTTACGGAAAAGCATTCTCGCATCCACTCTGCTCCTGCTGACCGCCTGCGCCAACGTGCTGGGCATCGAAGACACCGAGGTCGCCGCCTCGTGCAAGGCCGGCGACTACGCCTACGACGGAGGCAACGGTCAGGGGGAAGGGCCACGTAGCGAGGGCACCAACGAGAACTTCGTGTGCATCGGCGCCCTGCCGAGCGAGCTGGCGGAATCGGAGACCGTCGAGATCACGCTGAACGTCGCCGTACTGGTGACCAACGAGGCGCTCGCGGGCGTCACCGTGAAGGCCTGCCCCAGCCGCAGCGACTTCGGCTGTGACACACCACAAGACGAGGTAGTCACCGGCGCCGACGGCGTGGCCAAGCTCACCGTCAACACGCGCACCAACCGCGGCCTGACGGGGTATCAGGGCTACTTGCAGATCACCGGCCCCGACAACCCCGACGATCCGTGGCTCGACTACCTGCAGTACTTCAGCCGACCGGTGATCAAGGACCGTTCGTTTCCGCTCTCGATGCTGAGCAAGGGACACTTCAAGACCGTGTTCCTGGACACCGTGGGCGCAGAGCAGCGCGACGATCGCGGCTGGCTGGCGGTGGAGAGCGTGGACTGCGCCGACAAGACCGCGCCCAACATCCGCCTCGCCATTCCGAACCAGTGCGACTACCTCGATGGCGCCTCTCGCGAGTTCTACTTCTTCGGTGGCGGGCCGAGCGGCGAGGTCTCCACGACGCAACCCGGCGAAATCGCGCTCGGGGGCTTCTTGAACATCAAGCCAGGCAACGCGCTCGAAGTCCGCGCTTACTGGCGGCCCGAGGCGCAAAACCTGCTCACCGTGGTCGATCGCTTGATCATCCGACCCAACACGCTGACGACGCTGCGCTTCGAGCCAAACCAGTAGGCCAGCCCGTGCGCCTGCGCCGCCCCAGGTGGCTCCGGGCTATTCCTCGCGGTACGCGCAGGAGCGCACCAAGTAGACCAGCGGCGTGGCATCCGGCGCCTTCGGACTCACGGGATACAGGCCCAGCTCCTTGAAGCCATAGCGGTACACCAGCTTGAGGGCGCCGGTGTTCGTCTGCAGACAGAACGCGATGATGTACTGCAGGGCAGACGCATCTGCCGCACGCATCACGTGATCGAGGCCGAAGCCGGTCACGCCGCTGGCCATCTTGTTCGGCTCCACATAGGCGCTGAGCTCCGCCATGATGCCCTTGACCGCAGGATTGCTGCGGAACGGTGAGAGGCTCATCCAACCCATCACGTCGCCCGCGTCATTCTCCACCACGGTGAAGCGGAAGATGTCGTCTTGGTTGGCAAGCCGTTCACCAAAGTAGGCGCGGTAGTCGTGCCCCTCCGGCGGCGAAGTGCCCAGGCTGTTCTCGATGCCGCGCATCCAAATGTCGACGATGCGATCGGTATCTTCCACGGTGCCCTGCCGCGCCCTGAACTCCATCGTGGTCCTCCAGCCGTTGGTCACTCCGGCGCTGTGAATGGCCAGAGCTCGACACAAGCGGCGACTCTAACATCGCGCACTGCGCACACGGTTCGGCATTCGTTGCGCCCAACACAAATTCGACAGCGCGAGTTCGACACTGCAAATCGACACTGCTCACACCCACAGCTCACACCCACAGCTCAACGAGGCAGCACCCGCGATGTCGCTTTCCGGACCTCCACTGGACGCGCAACGGAACTTCGGTGCAGAATTCTCAGCTAACCCCGAAGGCCTCGATGGTGGATCTCAAGCCCGGCGACATTCTCTCTTACTCATCTGGCAGCCACGACCGAGGCCCCTATGGCTTCCGCACGATTCGACCCGGCGGAAACCTGATGGCCCTGTTCGCGAACCGTTATCCCCAGGTGCTCCAGGGATTCGATGGGCGAGTCCCGATGGTGATCAACGCCTACCCGGCGTGCATCGGCACG
>JAUILJ010001048.1 GCA_030433055.1 Polyangia bacterium | reverse complement strand
GTTGCCCCCGCCTCCGTCGCCGCCGGGAGCTGCTCCTCCAGGTCCTCCCCCTGCGCCGCCCGCACCTCCTCCGCCAAGCGACCGCAAGTTTGGCGGTACGATGTTGATGCCCGAAGTCGACCCAACCAAGAAGTAGCGCGGCGCACGGACAGGCTGAACGCCTGCGCCGCCGGCAGGAGCGACGGCGACTTTCGGCTGAAGGTTTGACTTGCCGCGCTCGCTGTTCAAACCTTCCGCGACGTCACGTTTGGCTATCTCCTCAGGCAGCTGAGCAGGGAGGCCAAATCCTCCCGTCGCGCCCGTCGCGGGATGCCGAAGCTCACGGTGACTCTCGTGCGCACGCCCCGCGCGCATGGGTCGGCGGAACCAGGGCGTCTCACCCCCAAACGAGACGCCTCCGGCAACGACGCCGGAAACGAATCAACGAGATCTCCCATGCAGCTGTTCGATCATCCGTACGCCGCGTTCCTCCACCAGGTGGAGAAGCCCAATCGCTACACCGGAGCCGAGCACGGCACACGGAAACGCGACTGGAGCGAAGTGGACGCCAAGGTCTGCCTGGCGTTTCCGGAGATCTACGACATCGGGATGAGCCACCTCGGCTTTCGTATCCTGTACAAGATCTTGAACGACCACCCGCGCACGCTGGCAGAGCGTTGCTACGCGCCTTGGGTCGATCTCGAGCAGAAGCTGCTCGACCACGGGCAGCTGCTGGTCAGCCTGGAGAGCGCGCGGCCGCTGTGCGACTTCGACGTCGTCGGTTTCAGCCTGCAGTTCGAGCTCACCTACACCAACGTGCTGCGGATGCTGGATCTCGGGGGCATCCCCCTGCGCTCCGCCAATCGCAGCGACGATGACCCGCTGGTCGTGGTGGGGGGCCCAGTAGCGACGCACATGGAGCCCATGGCGCCCTTCGTCGACGCCGTGGTGATCGGTGATGGTGAAGAGGTCACCACGGAGCTCACCCTCGCCTGGGTCGAGGGCAAGAAGCGGGGCTTGCCTCGGGAGCAGCGCCTGCGGGAGCTGGCAAAGCTGCCGGGCGTCTACGTCCCAGGCCTATACCGCACGGAACTACAGGAAGACACCGGGTTCCACGTCGTCAGCGCGCCCAGCTCCGGCGAGCTGCCTTTCCCCGTCGAGCGGCGCCTGGTCAAGAGCCTCGCTGACTACCCTTTCCCCTCGGAAGGACCCGTGGGCGGCCCGGAGGCCATCTTCGATCGCATGAGCATCGAGGTTGCCCGCGGCTGCACCGAGGGTTGCCGTTTCTGCCAAGCGGGCATGATCTACCGTCCAGTGCGGGAGCGCG
The DNA here is from genome assembly GCA_030433055.1 of Polyangia bacterium. Lineage (GTDB taxonomy): Bacteria > Myxococcota_A > Polyangia > Polyangiales > Polyangiaceae > JAHBVY01. The sequence continues at coordinate 993 of JAUILJ010001048.1, read as the reverse complement.
ATCCCCAGGAGGTGATCGACACCGTGCTCAAGGCCCTGGAGAAGAGCGGGCAAGACGAGGTGAGCCTGACCGCCCTGTCCACGGCGGACGTGTCGTGCATCAGCCCGCTGATCAAGCAGCTGGTCGAGAAGACGGCGCCCGAGCGGGTCAGTCTGGGCGTCGCCTCGCTGCGCGCCTACGGGCTGGCGGATGATCTGCTCGACGACATGCGCAAGGTGCGCGCCAGCGGTCTGACGTTTGCTCCCGAAGCCGGCACCCAGCGCATGCGCGACGTGATCAACAAGAACGTCACCGAAGCTCAGCTGCTCGAGACCGCAGAGCGCACCTTCTCCAAGGGCTTCGACAAGATGAAGCTCTACTTCATGATCGGGCTTCCGACGGAGGAGGACGAGGACGTCGAGGGCATCGTGAAGGTAGGCCTCAACGCCCTTTCCGTAGGGAGACGCTACTCCCGTGGTCGCGCGAAGGTGACGGTGAGCGTATCCACCCACGTGCCCAAGCCCCACACTCCGTTCCAGTGGTGTGCGATGGATCCTCTGGATGAGGTCGCGCGCAAGCAGCAAATCCTGAGAGAGGCTGCGCGCAGCGACAAGCAGCTCGGCCTGCGCGTTCATCATTCCGTCGCCAGCGTGCTCGAAGGCGTGCTGGCCCGCGGCGATCGCAGCCTGGCGGACGCCGTCGAACGCGCATATCAAAACGGTGCGCACTTCGACAGCTGGGACAACCACCTGAAGATGGAAGTCTGGCAGGAGGCCTTCGAGCACTTCGGAATCGACACGCAGAAGTACCTTGGCACCATCCCGGTGACCGCGCGCCTGCCCTGGGACCACATCGACGTGGGCCTGGAAGAAGGCTTCCTCGCCAAGGAGTACCGCAAGGCGCTGCGAAACCGCCTCAGCCCTCCGTGCGGAAAGGCCGTGGGCATGTTCGTGCACCACACCAATGTCACCGAGGCGGAGGCCGACCAACGGCGCCTGGTCTGCTACGACTGCG
>JAUILJ010000141.1 GCA_030433055.1 Polyangia bacterium | reverse complement strand
AAGTACGCCGTGGGTGACCGGACCTACGACCGACTACCCGACGACTACTTACAGTATGCAGCTGACGTCGAGACTCCGATCCTCTTCATGACCAGTGCCGACAACAAGGTGTTCACAGATTCGAACATCGTGTCCTTCGAACGGCTCGATCGCATCGTGCCCTACGCGGTGTTCCCGGTCGCCGAGGCTTGGCTGAGCTCGCCGTACGCTTCACCGAGATCGCTGACCAGATCGCGCAACACCCGCTCGGCCTCGGCGAGCTGTCCCGCCCGATCCAGAGCCGCCCCTAGCTGGAACAGGTAGCCGAAGCGAGCGGCCTGTTCATCTTCGTTCGCAGGGGCGATGCGCGCTGCCGCGCGGAGAGACATGAGCATCTCCTCAGGCTTGCCCGCGGCATGGAAGAACTGGGACGCCTCGAAGTGAGCGTGGCATGCGCGACCACTCTGAGGACCAAAACTTTGCACGGCTATCTTGGCCGCGTCGGTGACGATACGCTCACCGGAGAGGGGGTTTCCGCGTTGGAGCGCTTCCAAAGCGCGCTGGAGTGCCGACATGAGGGCCGGCATGTTGTGCCGAGTGGCGGCTCTTGCCAATCCTGTTCGCGAACTCGCCGGATCGTCCTGCGCGAGCGGCGCACACACCCCCGATCCAAAAGCGAGCCGCATCGCGCGGCGCCTGGCAGCGCAACACCTCGCACAAGACGACGCTCGCCCCGGTCCCCAGGGTCCCAACCGCTGCGCCTAACCCCCAAAACCCGCGCCGATGATCAAGCAGCCTACGGGGCATGGGGCAGCAGCCCCATCGCTGACCTTCAGGCAACGAGCAGACGCGATCGCAGAGGGCGCGTCGCCCTACGTCGCCCCGAGCAAGCACTCTGGACCGAAGCTGACTCCAGGGCGCTCATCTTCCCAGACAAGGCTCGCGACTCGCCAGCCGGCTTCCACGCGCACGAGCTGGAAGGTCTTCACCCCGCGGCCCTGGAACGCCTCGCCATGCAGCACACCTGCCTTCTCATACAAACAGACGTGCACAGCAGTGTCCGCGAATGTCACCCCTCGCCCTTCGACCTCCCACTCATGAAAGGCGACCAGCTCAGCTTGCAGCAGCACTCGCCGCGGCTCAACGAACTCCGCGAGACCCATCGCTCGGTGCGGCCGCTGAGTGGCGTTGATGATGCTCACGGTTTCCAGGCACAGCTCGTACAGACGGTCGACGGGCGCGGGCCCGCTGCGGTTGTCGAACGCGGCGAAGAAAGCCTGAATCAGGCTGGCCGGGCTATCCGTCACAGCTCGAAGACCAGCTTCTGCTGCTCGTCATCCGCCTTGAATTGAATCCGTGTGGCAAAGGTTTTCGGCCCGACCCGTGCACCGAGCGTGACCTCGAGCGGCGGTTGAGACGTGCCGAGCTTCTCCACGCGGATCACCACCTCGTATTCACCGCGAGCCGGCTCGCCCTGGTCGAGGAACACGTTCTCGATGTTCTGGCCCAGACATTCGTTGCGAGAGCCTGGGCAGTCACGCTCCTTGACCAGGCCGTCTTCGCTCACGCGGCCGACCTCGACCAGCTCTCCGCTGGGATCCGTCACCTCGAGATCGACGTCCGCGTCCGCCTCGTTCCAGGCGATCGTGAACTGCACGAGCCCGGTGTGCAGTCCGCAGCCCTCGTCGAGCACGCCGTTGCAGTTGTCATCGATGGCGTTGAAGCAAAGCTCGGGTCCGCTGGGCACACAGACCCGCTCCAGCACCACACCCGGCGGGAGCGAGACGTTGGTCAGCTCGAGCTTCTGCTTTGACTTGCCGCTCTCCGCGGGGCGCGCAGGGCTGCAGGCCTCGGCGATGACAAACAGAGCCAAGGCGCCGAGCATCAGCCTGGGCGCCTTGGTCATTGGGGCTTTGAACGGAGACCTCACGCAGCGCTGACTCTAGCACTCCGCTTTGAAGCGGGGACCGCCGTTTGCGCTCCGCGAGCCCTCGCCCTCACTCGTCCTTCGTCGCGCCCTCAGGCATCTTCACGCCCGTCACGATCTTCGGGTTCATCAGGTCGTGATAGGCCGCCTTGGCCGCCTCGCCGGTGGGCCCCTTCTCGTCCCGGAGTGAGAGCAGCACGCCCTGCTCACCCATGAACTTGAGGGCGCGAATCGCGCCGTCGCGCTTGGGCTGATCGCTGCCCTTGGCCATCTCCATCAGGCGCATCCGCATCACCACCCGGGTGAAGGAGTGCGGGCCGTTGTCGATGGACAGGTTGTTCAGCTGCTTCTCGAGCATGACACGAGCCCACTCCTGGGGAGTCTGCTTGATCGGCACCTGGCTGATGGCCTGCGCGTTGTCGATCCAGCGGAAGATCCGACCCGACGCCAGGTCCTCCGTGCTCCAGTAGCCGAACGTGTTGTACCAGAGCTGCTGCAGCGCCTCGACCTCCGTCTTGTCCTTGTCCGCGAACAACGCCATTGCTCGCTTGGCGGTCGATTCGCTGCCGCCCAGCATCAGCGCCAGCGCGGCGTCGACGCGCAGGGCGTCGTTCTCCATCAGCTTGAACAGCTTGTCCTCGACCGTCTGATCGAACCCGGCCATGCCGATCGCCCGCGCGGTCTGATTGCGAGCCTTGAGCGAGGCCTCTGGTGTCAACAACTCGACGAGCGCCGCAGAGGTGCCCTTCGTGGGCCGCTGGATCAGCGTCTCGAGCAGGCATTCCCGGCGGAATTGATCCTCCTTGTCGGGCTTGCTGTACTCGCCGATCTTCTTCGCGACCTCGATCATGTCTTCGTCCTTGGCCACCCAAGCCAGGGCCGCGCAGGCTCGCATGCGGCTCTGCTCGTTCTCCTTGGGGCGCTCGATGTACTCGAGCATCGGATCGAAGGCCTGGTTGTCCCCAAACTCGCTGAGGCCGTCGGCGGCGCCGTAGCCAATCGCACGCAGGGCCATGCCGAGCATCGCGATACCGCCACCCATCAGGCCGTCCATGGTGACCGTGATGTCCGGCGGCTTGCGATCGAACTGCTTGGTCAGGTTCGGGAAGTCCTGCTTGTCCTGGTAGGTGCCGATGTAGCGCAGCGCGCTCTGGGCGATCTCCCAGGCCTTGGGCAAGGGCGGCTGCTGGCCTTCGAGGGGCAGCGCCTCCGAGGGGAACGCCCAGTCTCGCAGCTGCTTCAGGTCCTTCTCGCTCTTCATGTTCGAGAGCGCGCGAAGACCGTTGGCGTGGGGCGTCGGCAGATCATGAATCCAGAAGATCAGCGCGTCTTCAGACTGGATGCGTAGCTGCTCGTGCTTCTCAGGGTGCAGCGAGGCCAGGTCAGCCAGCATGCGTGCGGCGACGACGCGCTCCTTGTCGTCCCGCTTGAGCATCATCTCGTAGTCGTTCTTGTCCGAGTAGATCTTGAGCGGATCCATGCGCAGGCGCTTGGCCAGCGTGGGCGCGGCGCGTACGTCGCCGATCTCTGCGAGGGCGAACGCCGCCTCGGTCTGCCAGTGGATGTGCGGCTTGGTCGCGATGTAGGTGAACAGCGCGTCGCCTCCGCGAGGATCCGCGAGCTCGCGGATCATGTCCATGATCACCTTGGTCTGGTGCCAGGCCTGCTCCGGCGTGTCGCCTTCCTCGATGGTGTCGAACGCCAGTACGAGGCCCGCGGTGCCGATGCCGTCGCGCAGCGCTTTCAGGTACTCCTTGCGGCTGTCCTTGTCAGCGCCCTTGATGGCTCGCACCAGCGGCTGCCGGGCGCGCTCATCGCCGATCTTGCCCAGACCTGGCGCCGCCTGACGGCTGATCTCCTTGTCCTTGTCGTTCAGCAACTCGATCAGCTGGTCGGTGTACTTGGGATCTGCGTGACGGCTGAGCACGGTCGCTACGAGTTGCCGCACGGCACCGCTCTCATCCTTGTACAGCTTCGCGAGGTCATCGAGGCTCACGAGGGCGACGATCTTCTCGGTGTCGAACGCCACGCCGCCGTCCAGCCGCTGGACCTTCGAGAGGTGACCCAGCCGATACAGGGTCATGATCTCCTTGAAGGCCGTGCCATCGCCAAGCTCAACCAAGGCCCATGCGATCTGAGGCTTGGCCCCTGGGCCTGCCGTCTTGAGCGCCTCGAGCAGAGGCTGCTTGGCCTTCTCAGCGAGCTTCGGGCCGTACCACGCGAGGGCCACGGCAGCCTGCGCCTGAACGGGCGCTGACGGATCCTTCAAGGCGGCGATGGCGAGATCTACACCGGCGGGATCCTTGTTGTAGGCGAGTTGCTTGATCGCCTCCTGCTTCAGGTAGTCGCTGCGGTCACCCGTCGCCCACTTGCGCCACAGAGGCAGCTGCTCGCTCTCCGGCAGGATGAAGATCGACTTCTTCTGCTCTTCGGCTTGCTCCACCGTGAGCTTCTCTGCGTCTTGCTTGCCGCCGAGGATCAGCGCCCCAGCCAGGCCGCCCACTGCGAGCAACCCAACCAGGATCGCGATCGGCTTGAAGCGCCCCTTCTTGAAGTTGCCGTCCCCGGAGTCGAAGCCGCCGCCTGCAGGCACACCGCCGCCACCGCCTCCCGCGGGCAGCCCGCCTCCGCCACCCACATCATCATCATCGTCTGGTGGCCACTTGGCGAGGTGGACTCGCTCCATGGGCACCTTGGGAGGAAAGACGGCGGGTCGCTGAACGGGTTCGGGTTGGCTGGAATCGAGCATCGGTGTCCTCCGTCATGCCGTGCCCTCTGGGGGCTCCGGCGATGGCGTGCCGCTCCTGGGTCGGCGAAGGGATCCGACTCGCGCGAAAAATAGCTACGCGAGCCACTCTGAGGCTGCCTCGCACGGGCACCTCGCAGAGCCGCGCGACCTTATCTCAAGCGCGGGTGCACGTGGAGATGATGAACGGCACGCCCCTTCGGCGAATCGCTCGAGACGGAAATCTACCGCCCAGCTGTCGGCCTGGAGCGTCGCTCAGGGCGTCACAAACGACAGCCAAGGCGCGTGGGATGGCGTAGAACGCGCCCAGTGACCGACGCGCCCTCCAAGAGCCCGCCCGTCGCCCTGAAGGCGATCGGCCTGACCTTGCTGGTGAGCGCGGTGGTCACCGTGCTGTCGTACACGCTGCCGAAGGACTACGCCGCCACCGGGGTTGGGCTGACCTTCATGTTGGCGACCTATTGGCTTGCCCTCTCCAAGCGGGGTGACGCGGAGGTTAGAGCGAGCGGGCTCGCGCTTGGAGGCTTGCTCGAGACGACCCCCCTCGAACCCACCAGGCTGGCTCGAGCCAGCTTGCGCGCCCTGCTCTGGGCGCTGGGGGCAGCGCTGATCTTCTTCCCACCGTTCGTGGCGGGGTGGCTGTGGTGGTGGAAGCCGGCCCACGCCTGGAGCGCTGCGGCGCTACCCAGCTTGGGGCAAGATGTATTGGGTGAGATCGCGGTGATCGCCCTACCGGAGGAGGCGTTCTTTCGCGGCTTCTTGCAGAGCGAGCTCGACCGCGCCTGGACACCCCGCTGGAGAGTCCTCGGCGCCTACGTGGGGCCGGGCCTGATCGTGTCGAGCGCCTTGTTCGCCCTGGGTCACGTGGCCACCGAGTTCAGGCCCGATCGGCTCGCGGTGTTCTTCCCTGCCCTGCTTTTTGGCTGGATGCGTGCGCGCACGGGCGGCATTGGCGCGGGCGTACTATTCCATGCGATGTGTAACCTGTTCGCGGCGTACATCGCCCACAGCTATGGCTTCGGCGGCTGAACGCCGAGGCACGTATCCCTGCGGATTTAGAGGTCAAGATGCTCACCAAATTCATCATCGACGAAGTCGTGGACCGCGCGCTGGCGGAGGACCTCTCGGGAGAAGACCTGACCACCATGGCTACCGTCAGCGCGGACACACGCGCGCGGGCAACGGCCAAGGCGAAGAGCGCGCTCGTCGTGTGCGGCGGAGACGTCTTCAAGCGCGTGTTCAAGCGCCTGGCCAACGACCTCTCGTTCGAGGTGTGTGAGCCCGACGGCGCGCTGGTGAAGCCGGGTGCCCCGATCTGGCGAGTCGAAGGCGCGGCGCGGCCCATTCTGATGGCCGAGAGGACGGCGCTGAACCTGGTGCAGCGCATGAGTGGTACCGCGACCCTCGCGCGTCAGTACGTCGAAGCCGTGCCACCAGGCGCGAAGACACGCATCGTGGACACGCGGAAGACCACCCCGGGGCTGCGCTCACTGGAGCGCTACGCGGTGCGCTGCGGCGGCGCTCACAACCACCGCGACACCCTCGGCTCGGCGGTGCTGATCAAGGACAACCACATCGAAGCCGCGGGCTCCATCACCGAAGCCGTGCGACGTGCCCAAGCCTACGCCCCGCATACGAGCCGAATCGAGATCGAGGTCGAGAGCCTCGAGGGCCTCGACGAAGCGCTGGCTGCGGGAGCCGACATCGTGATGCTCGACAACTTCGCCCCGGCGGAGATCAAGACGGCGGTGGCCCGCGCCGCTGGCAAGGCACTGATCGAGGTTTCCGGGGGGATCACACTGCCTCGGATCGCGGAACTGGCAGGCCAGGGGGTGGATGTGATCAGCGTAGGCGCCCTCACTCACTCCGCACCCGCCGCGGACATCTCACTCGACATCCAGCGCGTCGAATGAGCTCGAGACTGCTTCTCTTGGGGGGGGGGAGGGAACAACGCCGCACACGTCTCCCCACCACAAACCACCGAGAGTTCTTCGGCTTCCAAAAACTGGCGTCGCTGGCGCGGGCACGAGCCTCGACAGCACCGAGGCTCGCCGCGATACTCGAAGCGTGAGGACTTCAGCTTGGTTGGGTGTGTTGGGCCTGCTCGCTCTCGCTTGTACTGCGAAGGAGCGGGCTGAGAACGTTGACAGCAACGGTGGCAGCTCGGGCAGCGGCGGCACAGCGGCAGCGGGCAGCGGGGGCGACGGAGGGAGCGCTGGCTCGAACACCGGAGGGGTGGGAGCCACCGGCGGCAGCGCCACCGGCGGCAGTGCCATGGGTGGCAGCGCGGGGACCAACCACGGCACCGGAGGCACCGGTGGAGCGATGCTGCAGGATCCAGTGATCGACGTGCAGACTGACCCCGATCTGGTCGGCTTCACGACGTCCCTCGACGCCACCGGTAGCACCGATCCCGAAGGCGAAAACCTGACGATTTCATGGGTACTGAAGACCGCACCCATGAACAGCCAGCTCGGTGACTCCGACGTCGACGTCAGCACCCCGGGCGTTGCCAGTTTCCTCGGGGATAAAGGCGGCAGCTACACGTTCACCGTCACCGCGAACACGCCGGACAACCGCTCGGCGACACAAGACGTGACGGTCAACGTGCCCGCGCTCCCCATTCCCTTCATCGAGGGACGCAAGGGCATGCAAGGCTACGACTACTTCGTGCGTGTCGTAGACTCGGACGGGGAGCACGCGCGAGATGTCTCGTGCAAGCTGGGCTTCGGGAGCACCGATCCGGCGGGCGACATGGAGTTCCTAGGCGGGCTGATGAGCCTGCCGGGGTGGAACATGCCGATGGGAAACGGCGTGTTCTTCCCGGAGGTCACGCTTGATCCCAACACTGGCTCAGGCTTCGCGAAGCTCGTGGTGTCCCCGGTTCAGAACAAGTGCGGCGACCCCCAACAGCGCACATTGGTCGACGGGGCCACCGAGGGCCGCGTCCAAGGTCTGTTGGCGCTGAATCCCGGAGGCACGCGGCTAGCCTACCTGGACACGGACACTGTCAACGGTGGAGTGCGCCTCGCTACGATCGGCGTCGACGGCACCGACCGGAGGATTCTGTACGGGAGCGACCTGCTGAGCGGCGTGGTCCCGATATGGGTGGATGACACCCACCTGGCGTGGCTCGAACACGACGCGGGCGACTACATCTACTCCTCTGTGGATATGGTCGGCGCCGGGCAGCCCGGCAACGCCAGCAAGCAGGAGCGACTCGTCTGCTCAACGGCGCTGGTGGACAAGATGGCCCAGTTCGCCTTCACGCCGTTTGGTATTCTCATTCGCACCCTGGGAGGCTCGCTCGGCGTGGGCATTCACCTGGTGTCCGGCACCGACTGCAGCAGCGCCAAGACGCTGGTTGGCACTGACTACACGGACCTCAGCTCCTTCTCGGTGGCGCCAGACAAACAGTCCATCGTGTTCTCCGCGAAGGGACCCAACGACGGCGACGCCAACGTCTACGAGTTGGTGGTAGATGGCTTCAGCGCACCTACCCGGCGCTTCGGCGACGACAACGTCGACGACATCGACCCGCGCTTCAGCCCCGATGGCCGTCAGGTGATCTGGACGCAGCTCACCTTCGATTCTCAGGGAGTTCCGAGCGGAACCGGAGTCCACGTCGCAAACCTCGACGGGAAATACGGGATGCGGGTCGCCGCCCACGACCCGAACAACCCAACGACTCCGACGGTCGTGCACGCGCTCCACCCGCGCGACATCGTAATCAACTGCCACTTCTCGATATCGGGGCAGCCGGCAGGCAGGGGCTGGTCGCTGGGCATTGGACTGTTCGGGCTCGCGCTGATCTCGCGACGCACATGGCGCCGTCGACGCCGCGCGTGAGCGAATGTTCCGCTGCGCTGATCCCACGTTTTTCGTGCTCGGACGAGCAGTGGGCGACGTAGGGTCACTTCGCACCTGGAGGTTGCTCGGCCTCCAGGCTTGGCTTCCCGCCCAGGGCGGATTAACCAAGAGGCGTGTTCCCGCTGCACAAGAGGCGCCTGGAGTCCCTGCGTGATGAACTCCAGAAACGTGGTGACCGACCGTCCCTGAATCTGCCGTCAGCGAACCTCGATCTGGTCGAGGCGATGAGCGTCGTCGAAGAGTACGGGCCGCTCTGCGAGGCGATGTATCTGATGATGGCCGCTGACCGGAAGGTCTTGAACGTCGAGCGCATGGTGCTGAGAGGCGCGCTAGACGTCTTGAGCAATGGTCGCGTCCGCACGGCTCACATGGAGTCGATGATCGACGCCTCCTCGAAGCGCGTGGCTGAGCTCGGTGAAGCTGGTTGCCTCGCGGAATGTATCGACGCGCTCAAGGTCGATCCGATTCGCGCGGAGATAACCGTGGTCCTCGCGGCCGCTGTGGCCGCGGCGGACAATCACATCTCCCCGGAGGAGCGGGCCCTCTACCAGAAGCTGATCGAAGGTCTGGAGATCAGCGATGAGCGAGCCGATTCGTTGCTCTCGGACCTGCTCAAGCCAGCGAGCGACTGACCCTCCGCGCTGACCGCTTCAACATTGTCGCGGTGCCGCGTAAGCTGCCGTCCATGAGCCAGGGCGAGAGCGACAAGGCGAGCGCGGAACTACGCGCGGTGCGCGAAGCGCATCGCTTCGATGAAGCCAGCCTCGAGCGCTACCTGCGGTCCCAACTGGAGCTCCCCAGCGGCCCACTGCGGGTTCAGCAGTTCAAGGGTGGGCAATCGAACCCAACGTTCCTGCTGGAGCTGGGCGAGGGCCAAACCAGCCAGCGCTACGTGCTGCGCAAGAAGCCGCCGGGCAAGTTGCTCCCATCTGCCCACGCCGTAGAGCGCGAGTGCCGAGTACTGCGCGCGCTGCAAGACACGGACGTCCCGGTGCCTCGGGTGCGCGCGCTGTGCGAAGACACCGCTGTGATCGGGACCGCCTTTTACGTGATGGACCACGTGCAGGGGCGGATCTTTCGCGCGCCGCTCATGCCTCGAGCCTCGGGGCCGGAAGAACGCGCTGCGATTGCGAACGCGACCATACGAACGCTGGGCAAGCTCCATCAGATCGATCCCGCGTCGGTCGGCCTCGCGGACTTCGGCAAGGCTGGGAACTACATGCAGCGGCAGGTCTCGCGCTGGGGCAAGCAATACGCCGCTTCCAAGACCGAAGAGCTGGCGGATATGAACTTCCTCATCGAGTGGTTGCCGCGCCACATCCCGGAAGGCGATGAGACACGCATCGCCCACGGCGATTTCCGCCTGGAAAATCTCATCATCCACCCTACGGAGCCGAGGGTGATCGCGGTGCTCGACTGGGAGCTCGCGACGTTGGGTCACCCCCTGGCAGACCTCGGCTACCACTGCATGCTGTATCATCTGCCCGCCGGCGACTTCACGGGGTCGGGCTACGTCGGCGCAGACCTCGAGTCACTGGGGATCCCGAGCCGCGACGCGTACGTCGAGGAGTACGCCCGGATCACTGGCCGCGACGGCGTGCCCGATCTCGACTACTTCGTGGCCTTCGGCTTGTTCCGCCTGGCCGCGATCCTCCAGGGCGTCTACAAGCGCGGGCTCGACGGCAACGCATCGAGCGAGACCGCGCTGCGCTTCGGGCCGATGGTGCAAGTTCTCGCTGGCATCGCCCGCGGCCTGGTGGGCTAGTCACTCCACCGCTGGGAGCAAGCTGCTGCGCCGCCCAGGCTCGAGGCAGATCAACAGCCACTCGCCCAGGGCGTACCTGCGGCTCGTGCTCATGAAGCGCAGCGCGGCAGCGAACGGGCGCACGACCAGCTGTCGCTCCCGGTCCACCAGGTAGCTCTCCCAGTAGGGAGCTTCGGGTATCCACTCGAGGCCCTCCGCCTGACTCAGCAGCGCCCCTACCGTCGCCCCCAACTCACACACCAGCACGACGAAGTCGTTCGTGGCCTGCTCGGCGTCCGCAGCGACGACCAGGTTCTGCGCCTCCCGAACGCCGTAGTGCTCCTCGAAGGCGCGCAGCCACTCGAAGCTGAGCTCTCCCGTTGGTGGCAGGAAGCGCGCTTGGTCCTGGCGAGCGGCATCGGTCATGCGTCCCAGCTGACGCAGCACGTTGCCTCGAACGTAGTCCGGCAAGCGGGACTCGCCGCTCCCGCGTAGCGGCTCCACGTCGTCCCCGAGCGCGTCTCTCCCCCGAACCTCACGCTCGAGAGGCTTGTACCAGCGCCAGAAGAACTCCTTGAAGAGCTCGTCAGCGGTGAAGGCGTCGTACTCTGTCTCCGGGGCCCGCTCGGACATGGGCCCCGTCTAGCACACGCCCCACGAAGATCAGGCGAGGATGAGCCGCAGGCTCAGGCCCAGTGGCTGCCGTCGATCCGCTCGGTCATGGCTTGGCCAATCCCTTCGAGCGTCGCCTTGTCGGCGCTCCGGAAGCCGCGCCGCAGGCGGCCCAGCTCGAGCATCCCGAGCAGCCGTCCGTAGCCGAACAGCGGCAGCATCGCGACACCTCCCAGGGGCAACCCTCCCGAGAAAACCGACAGGCGACGCGCGATCGCCGTCTGGGCAGCGCTCTGAATTCGACTTCCTATCACTCCGCGGTGCTGGCACGCGGCGATCACCACTGGGTCGTCCTGACGCAGCACGTCCCCCAGCTGGTACCACAGGGGCTGCCCAACGACGTACGAGGTCACCATGCCCACGTAAGGCTCACGGAAGCGGTGGATCAGGCCCAGTTCGGCGCCGATCTGCTGGGTAGCAGCGTGCAGGCCGAGCAGCAGGACCTCGCCGGGGTCCCTGGCGGCGATCAAGTCCGCTCGCGTGCGTAGGCGCGCGTCCTCCTTGGCGCTGGGCAGGTTGAAGCCTGGCGTGGGATGCCAGGTGTTGCCCATGAGATCCTTGTAGCGGCGCAGCGAACGCACCTCCCGTGTCTCCTCAAGGAAACGCCAGTCATTCCAGCCCACCTGCCGAACCATGCACTCGTGGGGGATGCGGCCAAAGGAGACGCCGCGCAGCAGTAGACCTGTCGTGACTGGACCGACCACCGTCGCGCCATTGGTCACGAACCAGTCGCAAGCGTTCAGCGGCGTGAGCTCGGGGACACTGGGTTGCTTGTCACGGATCTGCAGCTCGAGGCTGACTGGTTGATACGCCATGGGCCGTCCTTTCGCAGTCTCCTGACGCCACGCGCGCAAAAGAAGCAGTTTTGCTAGGCGTTGAGACTACGAACGCAATTGTCCCGTGAGCCGTGGGCGCTGGGCCAACATTTGCCCCTCTCCCGGAGCCGCGGGAACAATGGGGGGCAAGCTGATCAGGGATGCGCGGCATCGAAAGCCGAGGCGCTGCAGTCCGCGTCACTGCCTGGCACGCCGAAGTGGATCCAGTCGAAGCGTGGGCTGACGTCGGGAGGAACTCCCCAGCCGTTCGCCACGGGACCAACATCCATCTCGTTGCCGATCTGAGCGTGGGTGAAGGTGTTGGTCTCCACCCAGTTGCTCTCGTTGTCGAGCTTGCGCAGCATGTGAAACTGGCTGCCAACTCGACAGATCGCCAGGCGACCACGGAAGCTGGTGACCGGGTTCAGACACAGCGTCGATGCCTGACTCACGGTGATCTTCGCTTCGCTCCCCAGGCCCACGAAGTCACCCTGATTGGGACAGCCGCTGGGCAACCCCGCGCCGGGGCCGTTGCTGTTCCCGCCCTGAAAGCCCAGGCTGTGCATCAGCCAGTGCCCGGGCGTCGTGACGTCTCGCACCAGGATGGCCGCAGAGTTGTAGCTGCGCGTGGGTGCGATGCTGGCGTTG
>JAUILJ010000140.1 GCA_030433055.1 Polyangia bacterium | reverse complement strand
GGGCCAATGCAACTCAGGGTGCTTGAGTTGCTAGCGGCCGGCCACAGCAACAAAGACATTTCCGATGCGCTGTGCATCAGCGAAAACACGGTCAAAACCCATCTGAAAGCGATCTATCGCGAGTTGGGTGTCAAATCGCGCACTGCAGCCGCCTCCCGGCGACGAAGAGGCGATCGCCATCGACCCCGACGACCTCCTGGAACTCCGTGTTCCGATAGCGGGACTCCGTCCGCGGCAGCAGCCACTGCACGCCACCGGTCTGCGCGTCGAGGCAGAAGAAGGTCCCCGCGTCGCTGTTGATCATCAGCGCGTCGTCCACGGCGAGCCAGGAAGCGGTGGTCGAGCTGAGGCCCGGCGCGTGCTCCCACAGCGCAGCGCCCGTCTCGCGGTGGAACGCACGCGCTCCGGTGCCGCGCTTGTCCCGAACCGGGACGATCACCACCTCCTGAGTGACGAGCGGTGCCTGGCCCGGTGCCTGGCGCTCTTCGATGTCCGCGCTCCACAGCTGGCGACCAGTCCAAGGGTCGAGTCGGTGCAGGCGGCAAGGCCCACCGGGCGCCGCGCTCAGCGCGAAGGCCGAGTCGCTGTCGATGGTGATATCCGCGTGGAATGGCATGCGATCCCGGATGCGCCACACGACCTCGCCCGTGGACACATCGAGGGCAAACAGGCCGGAGTCCCCACCGCCGGAGAGCAGTAGCTTGCCCGCGCGGCGCATGCGGTAGGCGCCGGGTCGGCGCGCCGTGTGGCGCCAGCGGACCTCACCGCTCACCAGGTCGACGGCGGTGATCTGGCGGTCTCCCTCGGCGAGCACCAGCAGCTTCGGTAGGCCAGGGGTGTGAACCACCGCGCCGGACGCGCCGCTCGGCACGCGCGGCAGCAGGTGACGGGTGAAGCGACTCTCCCCGGTCTCGAGGTCCAGCAAGTCGACGCGCCCGTCTGGGTGGATACGGGCGAGCCCGAGCGGCGTGACCACGCAAGCGGCGCGCTGAGTGCGCAGTCGCCAGAGCACCAGGCCGCTCTGGCGGTCGATGCACGCCGTCTCACGAGCGGCGCCGACCAACAGCCGATCACCGCACAGGAAGGTCGCGCGCAGGTCGATCCCGGGCACCGTCGCGACCCAGCGCGGCATGAAGCGCATCTTGCCGCCGTGCTCCCACATTCCGCTCCCGCCGCGGGTCGCCCGGCGCGCACCGAAGCTAGCGTAGCTCTCGGGCTCCGGGTTGGTCACGGTGTCGTCGCACAAAGCGTCCTCGAGGCGCTCCTGCAGCGTACCCACGGCGGACGATAACGCGATCAGCCGCAGGTTCTTGCTCTGTGCAGGGTCCTTTTCGACGAACGTGTCGAGCAGCGCGCGCGCGAACCGGGAGATCCCGTCGACCATCGCGGGCGCCGAGAGCTCCGGAAAGGTGATCCGCGGGGAATCGGGGTTCGCGTCGCAAGCGCTGAGGCTGAGCGCGACTGGCGACTCTCCGGGGCCCCGGCGCACGCCGAGGCGGGCCCCACCGACGTCGAAGCGGCGGAAGATGGGCCGCGCGGAGCGCCAGGCCTCGAGCAGATCCTCGGCCAGGCTCACCAGGCGCTCAGCGACCAGGAACAGGTGAACACCGCTGAGGCGCGCGGTCTTGCCGTGGGCGGAGACCTCGAAGGTGCCGAGGGTGAGCAGGCTGTGCAGATCCGCGCGCTCGACATGGGGACAGTCGGCCTCAGCGCCCTGAGGCACGCGGAAATGTGCCGAGGCGGCGAAGCCCAGCGCGTCCTGGGTCTTCACGCGTACCCGGGCATGCACCCGCTCCGCGCCAAAGCCCTTGCCGGTGGGCAGCGCGCGCTCCAGCACGCTCTTGGCGGAGCGCAAGGACGCCACGACTCCCATTGGGGTCCGCGGGAGCGGCTCCACGTCACTGAGGGCGCGCAGCACTCCCTGGCGCATGGACGTGAGGCTCACTTTCCGCTCGAATACCGCGACCTCGGGCTGGGGGCCGTTACGGAACACCGTGAGCAGGACTTGGTCGGCCGCGCGCTCGAGCCCGAGCTCCCAGGCTTCGTCATCGGCGTACAAGCCGAGCGTGGCGCGGCTCTTGCGACCGGCCGACAGCGTGGCCACGGCGTGGCCCAGCTCACCGAGCAGAGCCAGGGCTTCACCGTCGCCGATGCGGGCGGTCAGGTTGACGCCATCGACCACGACGTCGAACAAGCCGTACAGCGGGGCGAGGGCAGCGTTTGGGGCGTTTTGTGGGCGCGGGCGAACGACGACATGAAGGGCCGACATGAGGCTGTCATCCTAGGTGGCCTGGGCGGATTCCCGAACTTTTCAGACGGGTTCGCCGGGTTTTGGACACGCAGGGTCATTCGAGTTAGGAGCGGACCCGGGCGGGAGTTATGCAAGTGCCGAAGCCTCAGCTGGGTTGGCTCTACGGGGCTGCGCTCGGTGCCCTGGGGCTCCTGGTGTGCTGGGGCTTCGCCGTCGACGACGCGCTTATTTCCGCGCGGGTAGCCGCGAACCTGGCGAGCGGTGTCGGCTATCGCTTCAATCCGCACGGAGACGTGGTCGACGCAGTCACGCCCCTGGGCTACGCGCACCTGCTGAGCGTGTGCGGCGCGAAGACACCGCTCGGGGCATTGGCCTTCGCCCGCGGGCTGGGTGCGGCGGTCTACGTGCTGGCCTGGGCGCGCCTCGGTCAGCTGGTTTTGCGCAAGGGAACGCGCGGCGCTGCGGGGGGAATGGGCGCGCTGCTGCCCAGCCTGCTCGTGGCCTTCGCGCCAGTGTCCGCGACCTGGGCCAGCACCGGCATGGAGACGCCGCTGGTCTTTGGCTTGATGGTTTTGGGATTGGGGGGAGGGGACGCCTCGGAGTCGCGGCGCACTTCGCTGCTCGCGTGTTTGGCGCTGGGGGTCGCGGCTGGGTGGCGCCCGGAGCTGCTCGCGTGTGTCGGGGTGATGCTCCTCGAGCGCGCGAGTCGGGCGCGCGGCGTCTCGCGGTTGTGGCCGCTGCTGCTGGGGCTCGCGCCGACCCTCATCGTGGTGGCGGTGCGGGTCGCGTACTTCGGGCGCCCGATGCCGCTCAGCGTCTTGGCGAAGCCCAGCGACCTGGAGCACGGACTCCGCTACGCCGTGGGAGGCTGGATCCTCACCGGCTTGCCGCTGTGCGTGTTCGCGCCTCGGGTGTGGCCCAAGCTCTCGCCGCGGCTGCGCTGGTGGACGGCGGCGCTCTTTGCCCACGCGACGGCCTTGCTGCTGGCGGGTGGCGACTGGATGGCCTTGTTCCGGCTCTACGTTCCGGTGCTGCCCGTCGGGTTGCTCGTCGCCGCCGAGATCTGGGAGCACTCGGCGCGCTGGGCGGCGGGGCTTCGATATGTGCTGGCGCTCAGCGCGCTCAGCGCGCTGTGGTGGCAGGGCGGCTGGAAGGCGCGCCACGTGATGCACGACCGGCTCGCGCTCATCGAAGCGGCGCGCCCGCTGTTGCGCGGGCATCGCGTCGCCAGCGTCGACGTCGGCTGGGTCGGCGCGACCGAGCCGGAGTCGGTGATCGACCTGGCAGGCGTAACGGATCCGAGCATCGCGGTGCTTCCGGGAGGACACACCAGCAAGCGCATCGATCCGCAGTTGCTCGAGCGACGGCGGGTCGATCGGCTGGTTGTGTTGTGCACCAGTGGGCCTCACCCCGAACAAGCCTCGGAGATCAAACCGGCGCGCTACGTCGAAGCGCGTATTATGAATCAAAACCGTGAGTTAGCATGGAAACTTGAGGCAGTGCTGGAGGTGCCGAGCGGAGCGATCCGATACTGCATCTTGAGCTTGGACTTGCCTCCGTAACCCTGCCGCACGCGAGCCCTTTCTTGATTGGCGTATCCTGTTCGCCATGAACGCACAGACTTGGGGCGTTGCAGGGCTGGCGGTTGCTCTTGGAGGGCTGGCCATCACCTGTGCGCCAGCTCGCAACGGCAACCCACCGCGCGCGGCTGCTTCGACGAAGCCTTCAGCGAGCGCGGTGCCTGTGCCGTCAGCCATACCGAGTGCATCCGTCGTCCCCTCGAGTGCGACCGCTACCCGCGCCCCCGATTGGGGCGAGTACGAAGGGTGCGGGCCTTGGCTCGTCGAGGGCGAGGACCCGGATACATCGGAAGCTTGCGCGATGATTGGCAAGCGCAACCTGGCGGTGTTCAGCAAGCTGCCGCCGATGGCCGACTTCGGTGGTGGCGGGTTCGACCCGGCGGGCGCGACGGGGGGATGTTATCCGGCGAAGAGCGGGTCGGCCTGGGGTATGGTCTTCAACAGTCCCCGCGTGAGCGGCGATCCATCCAGCGGCAACTACGAACTCACCGCGAACTGGCGGCTCATTCACGTCGACCCCAAGGGGGGAATCGTGACGGCCCCGGACTCCCACGTCTTTACCGCGTCGCCATTCGGTGGCACCGCGTTCGGCGGCATCGACTCCCCCAGCATCAGCTACGACTTCGACGGCGATGGCGACGACGAGCTGCTGCTGCTCGAGGGCACCAGTGAGCACACCGGCTCGGGCGACTTCCACGGTTCGCTGTGGACGTTCAAGAGCGGTAAGATCCGGCGATACCCGAGCGCGCCGCCCGTCATCGCCCGGCCGATGGACGTGGACTGTGACGGTCGTCCGGACCTGCTCACCGACGCGCCATTCATCGGCGAAGAGAACTGCTCTTCGTACTTGCACACCAGCGTGATGGGACCCTTCTTGGTCGCTCACTCCCTCAAGGACGGGACCTTCTCGATGTCAGACGAGGTCGCCATCCGTCAGGCGCGGGAGGGCTGCGGGGAGCCGCCGTCCCCGTTCAAGCTGGACGAAGAAGCGGATCAGAGCCCCCTCGAGGCATTGGCACGCATTCGCTGCGCGCGCTTGTGGGGCAAATCCACGGCAACGCTGGAGCGCGAGATCCGAGCTGCGTGTCGACCGCCTGGGACCGACGACGGTTGCATGGTTCACCACCCAGGCGTGTGCATGGAGTACCAGCGCATGCTCGAGTGGGCGCGGGCCAAGCCGCCGCTCGTCTTGCGTTGAACAACGGGTGACGCTGGGTTGGTGCGCGGGCAGGTGGTTGCCCGAGCTCGAGGAGTGCCGATGGCGATTCGATACACGGTCTATTTGGGACAAGCAGCTGCGCGATTCGGGAAAGCCCGTCGTGATTCTGTTCCCGATTCCGCACGGGACCAGCTTCGGTACGCTGAACTCGCCGAAACCCGACCACCCGGAGTTGCTCCGAAGTGCGCTGGTTGCCCTATTCGCCGAAGGGCACCTTGCGCAGGGCAAGGCGTTTCCGCCGCGTCTCAAGCGCCTGGCCATGGGCGGTTGGAGCTCTGGAACCGATACGCTCTTCAAGTGGGCAAAGGTCAATTCGAAGAACCCGGCAACGGAGCTCGTCGATGAACTCTACATGTTCGACGGAAAGAACGGCGCCAAGGCCGACCTGAAGGCCTGGTTCAATCACGACCCGGTGCGCCGGCGGCTGCGCTTCATCGGCACCGCCTATCTAGAGGTTGCGGCGAATCAGCTAAAAAAGCGCCTGCAACACCCGCACGTCTTCGTTTACCCCGGGGATCCAAAGTACTGGTACGACAGCGCGGACTATAAGCGGGCGCTCTCGACCGGCTCTACGCCTCCGTTGGACTTTCGCAGAAGCCCGCAGGACCCGCACCTACCGAACGACGCCAGCACACTCACCAACATCTTCCTCAAGGGCGAGGCGCTGGACTTGGACAAGAGCAAGCGTTCGTCACGCAGTCGATCACGCTCTATTCGCCCGGGCTTGGTACGAAGAAGATCGGATCCATGTCGAAGGAGGAAGCGGCGCTGATCGCAGTGAGGGAAGCGCCGACGGCGACGAGCACCTCGATTCCCATTGCTACGCCGGCGCAGTTCGCCACCATCACGAGTTGGGTGGATAGCCAGCCAAACACGGGGGAGCCCAAGCGAAGTTTCCGTCATCGCCATTCCTGGTCGGTGTTCGGCGGAGTCCGCAAGAACGGAGTATTCGTGGGATACTTTCAGATGTGCCTCGAGCAGAGCGGGTTTTGATGGGCTTTCGACGGCCCATCGCTCCCGGGTGTTGGCTGTTGGTTCCGGCGCTCGTCGCGTGTGATGACTGCACCGCGCCTGCACCCACGCCCCCCGCGTCGGTGAGTGTCGGTTCCGCAGCGCCGTCTGTTTCCGCACGGCCTGCGCGCGACTGCACGCCAATTTGCAACGACTACTGGATGTACGGATATCGATGGCACCGCCTCTGCGGCGGCGGCAACAACGGTTTCGATCGGCGATGGAACACTCAGTCGTGCCACGCCGCTGAATTCCAGTGGGGTGGAGCAGGCGTACAGGTGGACGTCCAGGAAGAGGGGCGGGAGGACGACGCAGGGCCGCTGTGCAAGTGCGGCAGTCACGATCTTCCGGGGCGAGAACACGAGCAGGTGCACAGCCCGCGCTGCGACAGCCTATGCGCCCGCGCCGAGTCCCTCCGCTCCACGATGGACAAGACGTGCGAGGTGGCACCGTGGTTCAAGGGGTATGACGACCCCCGATGCGAGAGCATGGAAGAACGTTTCTTCGCGCTGCGCCCCGAGATCTTCGAGTGCTGGTGCACGCGAGTGTCGTTCGAACAGCGCGTAGCGAACGGCATCTACCCGTGACCGTGGGTACTGTACGCCTGCTCGTCGTCCGGACTAGATCCCTGGGGAGACGAGTGCGCGCTGGCCTCAGCCAGCCGCGCCTCGCGCCTCGATCGCCTCAGCCACGAGCGCTGGATCCTGCAGCGCCTCCTTGAACGCGCGCGCGTCGGGGAAGCGATCTCCAGGGTTGGCAGCCATCGCACGGTCGATGAGCTTGCGCCACGGCGCGGGGATGGGGTGCCGCGCCCGCTGCACACCGCTCGGCTGCTCGGTAGCTGCGGTGGGCCAGCGATCGCTGCCTCCAAGGGGCGGCGGAGAGCCGCACAGGCACTCGTAGATCACGCCGCCGAGCGCGAACAGATCCGTGCGGGTGTCGATCTCGAGGCCCTGCTCTTGCTCCGGTGACATGTAGCCAGGCGTGCCGAGTGGGGTGCCCATGTTCGTGATCCGCGTCTCGGCCCACTCGATGCGCGCGACCCCGAAATCGAGCACCTTCACTGTCGGGGGATCCCCGCTCTCGGTCATGCCGGGCCCCGGCCGACACAAGAAGATGTTGCTCGGCTTGAGATCGCGATGAATGACGCCTGCCGCGTGCACTGCCTCGAGGGCATCGCAGATCTCGATTGCGACCTGGCGCACGAACTCCGTCGGCAATGCGCCCATGCGCACCAGGCGCTTGCCCAACGGCTCACCGAACAGGCGCTCCATCACCAAGTAGCTGGTTCCGTCGGGCAAATGACCGTCGTCGTACACCTCGACCACGTTGGGGTGCCACGCCAGGCCCAGAGCGGCGGCTTCGCGGCGCAAGCGATCCGCCGCGACGGTGTCGTGAGCGACCGGTGTGCGCAAGAGCTTGATCGCGACCACAGCGCCGTCATTCAGCCGCGTCGCCTCGAAGATGGCGCCACTCGCCCCCATGCCGAGTTGCTCACCGAGCCGATACTGTCCCGCCACGACCGCGCCGGGGCGATACCCCATCTCGGAGCGCTCGCGAGCCTCTCGCAGCGTCGCCAGGCGCTCCAGGGCTTGGATGCGGATCAGCTGCGCACGTGAGGCCGCCCGGCGCCTCGCTTCGAGCACGGCGGCGTGTCCTCCGAGCGCGCCCAGAGCCGCACCCACGATGGCGCCAGCCGCCGAGAGCGTGGCCGCGTGGGTCGCAGGCCACACTCCCAGGGGCACCAAGGCACCGCCCAGCGCAGCCCCTGCCAACGTGGGCCAACCGGCGGCCTCTCCCCAGCGCACCTCGAACTCCACGGCCCGGGGCTCCACTTCGAGCTCCATCGAGAGCATTCGCACATTTCCGCGCGGCCAACCGAAGAGCATGGGCACCGCGGACAGCTCCGCGGCGCGCGCCAGGCCGCACAAGCCGTCGCGTTCGTACGCAGGGTCGTGGAGCAACGGCAGGCGCCCACGCCAGTAGCCGGGCCGCAGGTCCAGTGTCTCCCAGCGCTCCGACTGCGCGTCGTCGCTGCCATGAGCCTCGAGCTGCGCGTAGGCATCCTCCGGCGTGCTCGTGCCGCGCAAGACGCGGGTCCAGACGCCGATGGTCTCGCGGTCGACGATCTCTGGCGCCACATCGAGGATCGCCTCGCGCCCCCAGCGTGAAGCAAACGCCACCAGCGCCGCGTGCCACCGTTCCAGCGGAATGGGCCGCGTCTCGTCGTCGATGTACTCGCGGTCGAGTCGCGTCTTGAGCAGGAAGGCATCGGCGTCCGCGCGACCATGACGGCGCTGGACGTGTAGCAGCAACGCCTTGATACGCGCGGCGATAGTCGTCCCGCCCCCTTCCTTCCGCTGCACGCTCCTGAGGTTAATACAGCGTCCTCAGATTACACCCTCGATTTCGCGGCTAGCTGGGGTTTGGGGGTGAGGCACACTGACTACCCCCGTTGCTTCGCCCGCGTCGCGGTTGCTTCAGCGAGCGCTTCGGCGCACCGTCTCGATGCGTTTTGGCCACTTCAATACGCTCATCGGTTTCCTCTCCAGGTCGTTTGACCCAGCAGCTGCGCCACTGGCTTGGTCGCGTGGAGGTGCTGGCGCGTGGCGGCGAAAGATTGCGGCTTCAGGCAGAGAGCGCGCTCAAAGACGGGCGCCCCTGGGACGCGCTGTCCGCCTCTCGAGAGCTGCTCGAGTTGATGCCCGACGCGCTCCAAGGGCAGTCGCTGTGGGCAGAGAGCGCGGAAGCCGCAGGCCTCGACGAAGAGGCTGCTCAGGCTCTGGAGCGCCTGGTGGAGCGCTTACCGTTTCGCGCCGACGTCTGGCTGCGCCTGGCCCAGGCGCGGGCGCGCCTCGGTCAATCGCCGCGGGAGGCGCTCGAGCGCGCGGTGGTCGAGGGCTGGCCGGTGGACGCGAGTGATGCCGCGCGGATATGGCTGTGCGATCTGGACATGTGGCGGGGCGACGTCGAGCGCGCGGAGCGCTGGCTGGAACGCTGCTCCCCGGAGACCAAGTCGCAGTCCGCCTGGGGCTGGCGCCAGGTGGAGGTCCTGCTCGACACCGGGCGCCGCCACGAGGCGCTGGAGCAGGCGGCCGAGCTGCCTCAGCCTGCGACCCTCGACGGCCCGGGGTGGCTGGTGCAGGCCAAGCTGTGGGCCACTCAGGGCAACCCGGCCGCCGACTGGGCGCTCGAGCGAGCGCTGAGCCTCGAGGCGCCCCGCTCTGGGCCGGTGGTCGCCGAGTATCTGGTGCGGCGCCAGGACGCGCTGTTCGTCTCGCGTATCCGTGAGGTAGCGAGCACGTTTGGCTGGCTCGAGCATCCCGGCTGGCAGGCAGCCTTCGCCGAGGCTGAAGGGCGGCTGGACGATGCGCTCGCGGCCTTGGCTCGAGGGGCGCGGGAGGACCCGGACGTGCCGTGGCTGTTGCGCTACGCGCGAGTCGCCGCGAGTCAGAAGAGCTTCGAAGCTCTGGCTGACGCCGCCCGCGGACTGACTGCGCTAGGGGGCGAACTGCCGCGGGATCTCGCTGCGCTCCTCGACTTGCGCGGCGCCTCCGCAGCCGCCCGCCTCGAAGGCTTGCTATCGGGAGAGGCGCTCACCGGCTGGAGCCGCGAGCTGCTCGACGAAGCCTTCGCCGCCCTGACGGATCCTCCGCGCTGGGCCGAGCTCCTGGAGTGGCTCGGCGGCCTGGCGTTCGAGCTGGGCGCGCTGGGGCTGCGCCGCGAGCTCGAGAGCCTGAGCGTGGACCTCGAGCGCCCGCTGCGGGTCGCCGTGGTTGGTGAGTTCAACGCGGGCAAGTCGTCGTTCATCAACGCCTGGCTGGGGCGTCCAGTGGCTCCGGTGGGCGTGGTGCCCACCACGGCGAAGACCCATCGGCTCGCCTGGGCGCCCGATCCATACGTGCGCATCGAGTACACGTCCGGGCTCGAGCGAGTCGTCCCTCACGCAGAGCTGACCCGAGAGCTCGCGGCTGCAGAAGACGTCAGGCGGGTGGTGATCTTCGCGCCGCACGAGAGCCTGCGGCACGTGGAGCTGATCGACACGCCAGGCTTCAACTCCGGAGACGACGCCCACGCCGACGAGGTCAGCGGGGCGCTCAGCGAAGCTCATGTGGCGCTCTGGCTGGCGGACGCGAGCCAACCGCTCAAGGCGTCCGAGCGCGATCAAATGCTGGAAATTCAGCGCCTCGGGCTGCCACTCGTGGTCGTCGTGAACAAGCTCGATCGCCTCCAGCCCGAGCAGCGGGGTGGGGTGCTCGAACACGTGAGGGGCGCGCTCGAGGAGCAGCAGATCGAGGTCAAGTACCCGTTGCTTGGTGTTTCCGCGAGGCAAGCGATTGAGCCCGCTGAGCGCGGCGCTTCGGGCTGGGAACAGGTGGAGGTGTTGCTCGACCGGTTGCGCCAGGACGCGGTGGCCTTGAAGGACCAGGCGCTGCTCGCTCGGCTCGGGCGCGCGCTCGGGCGCTGGCAAGCGAGCACCCCAGCTGCCTCTCAAGGCCATCCGCACCAGCCGCTGCAGGCCCCCAGCCGCGGCGTCGTCGAGGCGCGCCTGAGCGAAGCTCTGGACCAGCTCGACAACGATCTGCGCCCGCTGCCTGCGGGCGAGCTGGAAGGCCGCGCTCGCGCATACGCTGCGCGGCGCGCTGAACAGCGGGTGCTCGAGGCGGTTCGCAGCCTGAGCCTGCCGTCGCCGTCGACCAGTCGCGTGGGGGCGTGGGCGCTGGGGGCTTGGCCACGGCTCAAGGGCGCGGTGCGCGCCGAGGGGCTGGCCGACACGGCGCTGAGCGAGCGCCGGCGTGAGCTGGCCGAGGAGCTGTGGGAGTTGCTCGAGAAGAGCCTCGAGCTCGAAACCAGGCGCGGCGCTTCGCGGGATCCGGGACGAGTGCTGCGCCGGTTCACGGCCAAGCTCGCCGTGCCCAGCTGAAATCGCAGGGGCCGGGGCTTTGGCAGCTGCGGAGGATCCGCTAGGCTCCGCGGCGTGAAGGCTCTTTCCAACGACTCCGCGCTGCCGAGGCCGCTCAAGCGACGCTTGATGGGTGTGCTGGGCGCGGCGACGCTGGTCTGCCTCACTCTGTCGCTGTGGCTCGAGCCTCGGCCCGCCGAGGCGCTGCCTCTGGCCACCGTCGAAGGCAAGGTCCTGGAGCTCAAGGCGGACTCGTTGGAGCTCGATCTGGAGGCCGGCACAGCCACGCTTCAGGGGCATGTGCGCGCGGAGCTGGGCAAGCTCAAGCTGCGGGCAAAACGCGTGGAGCTGGAGTACGACGACGCACCCAAGGTGCGCCGGGTGCGCGCGCTGGGCGGAGTGCGCGCCTACTACGACGGAGCGCGGGTCGAAGCGGAGCGGTTGGAAGTCGACGTCGCCAAGCACGAGGCCGTGCTGCTCGGCGGGGTCGAGGTGCGTCGGGGAGCCAGTCGGCTCAAGGCGGCGCGCGCCCGCATCGATCTCAAGACCAGAAAGCTGAAGCTGGAGCAGGTCAGCGGCTCCTTCGAAGTGGGTTCGTCGGACAAGAAGCCGTGAGCGCGGCTGCTGAGTGCGTCGCAGGAGCGCAGCTCGAGGCTGAAGCGCTGGGTCTGAGCCTGGGCAGGCGGCCGATCCTGGCCGACGTATCTTTCCGTGTGGAATCGGGCGAGGTGCTCGGAGTGCTGGGCCCGAGTGGCGCGGGGAAGAGCAGCCTGTTCAAGCTGCTCGCCGGGGAGCTCTCGGCTGACCGCGGCTGGGTGGCGCAGACGTGACTCGAGACCCGCTGTGGCGCCGCGCCCGTCGCGGCCTCGGCTACGTACCTCAGACGCCGAGCGTGCTGTTCGATCTCGATGTAGCGCAGAATCTCCGCACCTTCGCCGAGGTCAGCGGCAAGCCGCCGCGGGTGGAGGAGTGGGCGAGGCGCGTTGGGCTGACCGATCAGCTGCGCGTGCCGGCGCAGCGGCTCTCGGGAGGTGAGCGTCGCCGCCTGGAGCTCGCGCGCGCATTGACCGCCGAGCCCCGGGTGCTGCTGTGCGACGAACCCTTCAGCGGCGTCGACCCGAAGAGCGCCGAGCTGCTCGCGGCTTGCCTCAGGGATCTCGCCGCAAGCGGCGCTGCGGTGCTCATCTCTGACCACCGCGTGCGCGAAGCTCTGGAGCTGTGCCAGCGCGCGTTGCTTCTGATCGACGGGCGGGTGGAACTCGAAGTCCCAGCGAGTGACTTTGCGCATCACCCACTGGTTCGAGAGCGCTACCTCGGCTGACGTCTGTCGACCGAAGTGCCACGGTGTGTCGCGAGCGGGCCGCACTGGAGCAGTGGCGCGTCTCTCCCCCAAACCCGTGATGCGAACGCAGCGTGTCAGCCAGAGGGCATGGGTCCGAATTGTGGTCG
>JAUILJ010001047.1 GCA_030433055.1 Polyangia bacterium | reverse complement strand
CTACATCAGCATTCATCCCAGCGGAAAATGGGGCCTCGGCTCCTTCGCCAATGCCACGGTGAACAAACTCAGCTTCGGCGATAGCGCGTGTGAGAGTGAGCCTTGGGTGCTCCAGGACCTGAGCAAGGAGGACAAGCGCAAGGGGCCGTTCGGCAACGTGAACACCATCGGCTTCGTGGGTGACCTCGTGCTGGTCGGTGGCATCATCCCCAAGAGCAAGAACCCCAACGAGCCTCGGGTCGTGATCGGGATGGACGCGAACGGCAAAGAGAAGTTTCGATTCGGCACCACGGACAAGAGCTTCAACGAGCAGAAGTTCGGCTGGGTCCACGGCATCGGACCGTGCAAGCCGGGGATCTGCGTACTCGACGGGAACATGCGTCGCCTGAGCGCCTGGAAGAAGGACGGGAGCTTCTTCGGCTCGGTGAAGCTCTCCGAGGCGTTCGACCTCAAGTACCCCTGGGTCTCTGCCTTCAGTGTGACGAAGGACGGCAACGCGTACTTTGCCGCAGGGCAATCTCGCGACAAGAGCAAGGTCAGTGAGGGCCTGATCTATCGCGTCAAGGGCATGTAGGGCCTACCAGTCGAGGCCCGGCGAGCGCTTGGTGGGGTCCAGTGTGGCCCCACCGCGCAGCGTAGCGACCGGGTAGGCGCAGTAGAGGCTCGACCACAACGCCGCAGGGCGGTGATTGCCGCTCTGCTTGATCCCGCCGAACGGAAGCTTGCTCGAGGCACCGCAAGTGGGCGCGTTGTGGTTGACACACCCGTATTGCAAGCGTGCCCTCGCCCACTCGAAGCGATCCAGGTCCCCGGTAAACACGCTCGTCGCGAGCCCATAGGGCAAGCTGTTGGCGATCTGTACCGCGTGCTCCAGATCGTCGACTGGGACCAGGGTGAGATCGGGGCCGAATAGCTCCTCGCTCAGGTACGGATCGCTGGCATCGAAGCGCTCCACCTCATGGAGCGTCGCGGGAGCGAGCGCACGGCCGTCGGGGCAGGCGCTCGACGCCACCAGGCGGGCACCTCGACCTTCGGCTCTGGAGAGCGCCTCCGCGTAGCTTTGCCGTGCGGCAGCGAAGGCGAGGGGGCCCATGAACACTTCTGTGCGAGGATCTCCGATACGGATCCCATCGAGCATGCTTGCCAAGCGGTCCCGCGTGGCCTCGAGCTGGCTCCGCTCGACCAGGCACAGCGCGGTACCCGAGCAGCGTTGTCCGCTGGTGACGTATGCGCCCCACGCGATGTCGTGCAGGGCCTTGTCCATGGGCGCGTCACCCAGTAGCAGGGCTGGGTTCTTTCCTCCCATCTCCAGCGCCAGGAGCTTGCCCGGCTGTTCCAGTGTAGCCCGCTGGATCGCGAGCCCCGCGCGATAGCTACCGGTGAACAGCACGCCGTTGACGTCGGGATGGGCGGCCAGCGTGGCGCCCACCTCCGCCGCGCCATGCACCAGGTTGAAGACCCCGCTCGGCAACCCAGCTTCCTCGAGGACCTCCGCATAGATCTGTCCCGTGAAGGGCGTGTGCTCGCTTGGCTTCAGGACGACGGTGTTGCCCAGCAGCAGCGCGGGGATCACGTGGCCGTGCATCAGGTGCAGCGGGAAGTTGAAGGGGCCGAGCACCGCGAGCACGCCATGGGGACGGAACGCGTAGCCCGATCCGTCTGGGAGCTTCACTTCCTCCACGAGCTGCAGGCCCGCCGTCGCGCTGATCTCGATCTTCCCAATCGCCGCGCCGACCTCGGTGCGGGCTTCCCACAGCGGCTTGCCCATCTCGTGGCTGATGGTCAGCGCTAGCTCCTCTTTGCGCTTCTCGAGCAAGGGCGCGATGGCGCGGAGCGCCGCGATCCTCTCGGCGACATCGCGGTGCTGCCAGGCAGCCTGCGCCGCGCGCGCGGCTTGCACGGCGTCAGCGACCACGGAGGTGCTCCACGTCTGGCGTCCGACTTCGACCTCGGAGTAGGGATCCAGACTGACTAGCTCCCCCTCCGGCTGGCTGGGCTTGATGAAGCGTCCCGCGATGAAGTTTCCGCGTCCCTGGATTGGATGTGCAGGCTGACTCACGTCTCGACGCATACCCTTGACGCCAGGTGGCAACAACGCGAGTCGCGCATGATGGCTACGGGCAGCGAACTCAAGGCGAGGCGCGAGCAGACGCGACGCTCCTGGAACCTGGCAACTCAGGCACACAACGCTCACAAGCGCGATCAAGCTGCGTTCCTGCGCGACGGGGGGACGACGCTCTATCCGGACGAGCTGGAGCTGCTAGGGGACGTCGCAGGAAAGCGCGTGCTCCACCTGCAGTGCAA
>JAUILJ010001046.1 GCA_030433055.1 Polyangia bacterium | reverse complement strand
GACGCCCTGCTCCAGGAGGTGAGCGTCAGCGGGGCCGCAAGGCGCCTCGGCCTCTCGACCCCCGCGGTGAGCCACGCGCTGGCGCGGCTGCGCGAGCGCTTCAGCGACCCGCTGTTGGTGCGGGCTGGGCGTACGATGGTCCTCACCCCCCGAGCCGAGAGCCTCAAACCCCGCGTGCGAGACGCGGTCAGCGCTGCCAGCCGTGTGTTCGAACCCAACGAAGACTTCGAGCCAGCGCGCCTCGAGCGGTCGTTCACGCTCAGCATGACCGACTACGTCCTGGTGGTGTTCGGCGGCCACTTCGAAGAGCGGCTTCGAGCCGCAGCGCCAGGGCTCGATCTGCGGGTCGTGCCCAACGCCGTGGACGACGGGGAGCGCCTGCGCGAAGGCGGCTCCGATCTGGCCGTCGGGATCTACAGCAGCCTGCCACCGGAGCTCCGATCCCGCCCAATCATCACCGATCGGCTGATTTGCGCCGTGCGAAGCGACCACCCGAGCGTCAACCAGCGGCTGACCCTCGACCGCTTCGTGGAGCTGGAGCACATCCAGATCGCACCGCGAGGCCGCCCCGGGGGCTACGTGGACAACCTGCTGGAGCTGCGAGGCCTGAAGCGCCGAGTGGCCCGCGCGGTGCCCTACTTCCAGGTGGCGCTGGAGATGACCGCCGCCTCGGACTACGTGCTCACCGTTTCCGAACGGATCGCTCTCAAGCTGGGGCCAGCGCTGGGCCTCAAGCTGCTCGAGCCGCCCCTGCCCCTGGAGCCTTACACCCTGAGCATGGTGTGGCACCCGCGCTACGACGGCGACGCCGCCCACCGCTGGCTTCGCGCGCAGCTGCTGGAGTCCACCCAGGCGCTCACCGGTGGCGTGGATCGCGACGCCCGGCGCAGCGAGGCGCCGCGGAGAAAGCGCAAAGCCAAGCGCTGAACATTGCATGACATGCAACTAGACCTTGCAGCAAGCCAGATGGCTGCAAGTACGGAGCGGTCTCAGACTGCCCCCATGAAGATCGCCATCATCGGGACAGGACGCATCGGAGGAGGCCTCGCGCGGGCCTGGGCAAGCCACGGACACACGATCCGGCTGGGAGTACGCGAGCCGCAGGGCAGTGACGCCGGCGCCTTCGCGGCCGAGTTGGGCGCGACGTTGCACCCCATCGGGCAAGCGGCTCAGGGCGCGGACGTGGTGACCCTCGCGATGCCCTACAGCGCACTGGAGGCAGTGCTGGAGGCGACCGGGAACCTGGCAGGTCAGATCGTGATCGACTGCACCAACGCCGTCCTCCCCGGCTGGAGCCTCAAGTATGGGCACACCACGTCAGCGGCCGAGGAGCTCCAGAAGCGCATCCCCGAGGCGCACGTGTTCAAGTCGTTCAACGCCCAAGGCGCAGAGAACCTCGCCAATCCCGAGTATCAGGGGGTGAGGGCGAGCAACTTCTTCTGCGGCGACGATCCCCGCGGCAAGGAAATCTTGAAGCAGCTGGTGGAAGAGGTCGGCTTCGAGGCCGTGGACACCGGGCCGCTGCAGAGCGCGCGGCTCCTCGAACCGCTGATGCTGCTGTGGATCACCAGCTCCCAGCAGCTCGGCACCCGCGATCTGGCATTCAAGCTGCTCAGGCGCTGAGCGCGTGACGATAGCGAGCGAGCGCCAGACGGCAGCGAGCTCACCCTCAGCCGAGGGATAGCTCCTGAGAGTGAGCGACGCTGCCGTCGGTCGCGATGAACTCCACGTGCACGGTGTTGCTCGCCGGGTCGAAGGTCAACAGCGGCAGGTGGGCGTTCTCCGAAGCCCAGGGGAACTGATCCTTGGGGATCTGGTTGGCCAGCGGGTTGAGGTTGCCGGAGGTGACGCACACCTCCCACATCGACTGCCCCCGGGTAGTGGGGTTCTGCTCGACTTGCCCGACGAAGCACATGTGCACGTCGCCCGTGATCCAGAGGATGTTCTCGAGGGCGTGCTCATCAACGAAGGCTTGGAGCTCCGCGCGCTGGGTGAGAACCACCCGGGTGTGCGCATGCTCCCGACGCTCGCGCACGAGCGCATGGGCGCGGCGTACGTCGACGCCGACGTCGTGCTCAACACGTCGCTCAGCGAGGGCGCCGCGCCGACGATCCTTGAGGCCGGCATCCTCGGCCGCCCGGTCGTCGCGTCCGACGTGCCGGGCAACCGCGAGCTGATCCGGCACAAGGAGACGGGGCTGCTGTTCGCCGACGAGGAGCAGATGGCCAAGCAGATCCTCGCCCTGTACCGCAACCGCGCCGCGGCCGGCGCGCTCGGCGTGCGCATCCGCGAGGACTTTGCCCGCCGCTTCGAC
>JAUILJ010000139.1 GCA_030433055.1 Polyangia bacterium | reverse complement strand
CAACGCGCACCCCGCTGAGCCCACGGGGCGCAGCCCCGCGCCGATCCTCCCGGAGGCAATGGGGCGCAGCCCCGCGCCGATCCCTTACCCCGACCCGGCACCGCGTTCACCCGCCGCCAGTCTCCAAGCGCCGTGAGTCCTTCCCAAGCAATCGGCGAAGCCGGAGCGAGCCATGTATTGCCGCAAGGCAACGGACGTCTCAGCCTTGGGGCTCTGCAGTGCTCCCAGAGGCAATGGGGCGCAGCCCCGAGCCGAGCCATGTACTGCCGTAAGCTGACGGACGTCTCAGTCTTAGAGCGGCTGTAGTCACTTTACCCTGGGAAAAGCGAGGGAGTTGTGGAGGCGGCGTAACGGCCCGCAGGGTTCGGGCGCAGAGTGGGTGAGCGTGACCTGACTAGGCCGATCTCGCAGCGGGCCCTCACGAGGCTCTTCGTCAGAAGGTGAAACCGTCCGGTATCCACTGTTCCAAGCGCAGGCCGCGACTCGCTCAGGGACGCCACGCAGCCTCGGCTAGCGAACCCCTTTCAAGCCCGAACCCGGAGGGTCGTGGGAGCCGCCGCGCTCTACGACTGAGCCATCCCCAGTATATCACCCGACACCTTTCGCCTGCTCCCCGTACGTTAGAAGCATGGGGAAGCAACGTGGACGGCTCGCGCGCCTCGGCGCGCTGGGCGTGGTGGTAGCGGGACTGGGGCTGGCGACGGCGTGCAGCAGCGATAGTCCGAAGAAGGGCGCTCGGGGGAGCACGAAATGCGAGGCAGAGAGCCAGTGCGCTTCGGGCGACCAGTGCTGCAAAAACCCTGGGGAAACTAGCGGGGTGTGTCAGCAATCCTGCGAGTGCACGATGCGCGAGGAGTGCGAGGGCACCGGGGGCGCGACCAGCGGCTTGATGGAGTGCTGTGATGGCTCCTGCCTGAAGGCGAACCCTGGTGAGTGTCGCGACGCAGCGGACTGTGGCGGCTACGCCTGCGAGCGCCTCGACCCCCAGGACTGCTTCGGGCGCTGCACGGGTGGCTTCGGGGGTAACGGCGGTAACGGAGGCATGGGCGGCGCCGGAGTCGGTGGTGCCACGGCGGGCACCGGTGGAACGAGTGGTGGCAGTGGTGGAGCCAGCGGCGGCGCCGCCGGAGCTGGTGGAGCCGCTGCTGGTGCAGGCGGTACCGCAGGCGCCAGCGGGGGCACGGGCGGAGCCAGCGGGGCCGCAGGGATGTCGTCAGGCGGTACCGCGGGGCAAAGCACCGGTGGAGCGGCGGGAGCCGCGGGCACGAACGCTGGCGGCGCAGCGGGAGCTGCGACCGGCGGGACGAGCGGCGCCGCGGGCAGCGCAGGCACCGCGGGCACGGCGAGCGGCGGCGCGAGTACGGGAGGGAGCGCCGGCAGCGGTGGTTCGATGGGCGGTGAAGGCGACCCGTGTACGCAGACCAGCGATTGCCACAACGTCTGCGCTACCGGCAGTGGATCTCCCCCCCAAACCCACGTGTACTCGCAGATCTGCCAGGGCAACAAATGTCAGCGCTACGGTCGCCTCGAGACGTGCGGATTGAAGTGCGACGGGCAGCAGCTCAAGCAGACGGTGTGTAGCGCGGGCGCGTGTCAGCTCGACGCGCTGGTCGAAGACTGCTCCACCAAGGTCTACGGTGCGGGTGAAGCGGGTTGCTACCTCTGCGAAGACCGCAGTCCATCTCGCTGTGAGCTGCAGTACAGCAATGGCGTGTGGGGAGACTGGGTGCCGAGCTCCGACTCGGTCAAACACGGCAGTTGTAGCACCGGCGATCCGAACCTGGTCTGGTACTGGCACTTCTGCGATAACCCGGCGCCAACGTGCGGAGGGATCTGGTGCTACTGGACCACCGGCGCGCCAGGCGGCCCGAGCTCCGCGACCCAGCCCGAGTTCCGCTGCGGCCCCCCGTAGACTCCAGAGTGAAGCCTTCATAGACCTCGCCGCATGGCAAAGCGGCGAGAGCCTGCAGCTGGCGCCCGCGGTCAACGAGGCTCTCTGGGAGAGCGTCCTGCGGGTGGCAGCCGCGCGCAGAATCTCTCTCCTGGAGGCTTTCACCGCTCCGCGGCAGGTGGCACGCTCGGCCGTTCATGGCCATTCCGTTGATGCGCGCGAGCCACATGCAAGCCAACGTGACCGCGCTCGCCAAGCTAGGCGCCGCCGAGTCCAAGGCTGTCCGGGAGCGCTGCTCCGGGGTGTTCGAGGAGATCGAGGCTTCGATCCGCACCGCGTGGCTTCCTCTGGAGCTCGCCATGGAGTTCGTGAACGCCGTCGTCGATGTGTGCGGCGTGGAGCGTTACCTCGAGTGGAGCCGAGGTGGGATCCGTGAATCCGCCGATGGTCCGCTGCTCGGGCCCGTGCTCTCCACGCTGCGTCGCATGAGCGTTTCGCCCCATCGTGCGCTGGCGGTGGTCCCCTCCGGCTGGCAGCTCATCTACCGCAACGCTGGGACGCTTACCCATCGGCGGGTTTCCCCGCGGGAAGGTGAGATCGTCTTGCGGGATGCCGATCTGATGCTTCAGAGCGAGGTCTACGTGCTGGGGGTCGCCGCGTCTTTCGACGAGGCGCTTGCCCTCGCCAGCGGAGTCAACAGCCACACCTCCGTGGACCTGGACAAGCGCCTGGCGATCTTCCGGGTTCGCTGGCATTAGCCGTTCATCCGTTCCGTTTCTGTGAATCCCCTGAGACAAGCCCTTGGTCGCCTGGCACGTCAGGCAGAGACGATCGCGAGCAAGCTCGGCAAGCCCATCGCCGTCGAAGTTCAGGACTCCGATGCGCGCATCGCCGAGTCGCGCATCAGGTCCCTCACGTCACCGTTGATCCACATCATCCGCAACGCGATCGATCACGGCATCGAGTCTCCGGAGGAGCGCGCCCGGTCCAGGACCTAGGGGGCCGGCTCGAGGTGTTCAGCGAAGCAGCGAAGGGGACTCAGTTTGTCTGCCGTATCCCTGCGAAAACGATTCCGCCGCTCGCCTCGTGAGCACGGCTAGAGGTTCTTGCAGCCCTTCACGCAGCGGCCCGAGGGCGTATCCATGGCGTCGTCCAGGCAGCGCTTCATCCCGTCCATGTCGCCCTTGTGCTTGGTGGCGCACTGGGAGGACTTGCTCTTGTCGATCACGGGCCCGTACTTGCGCATGCACGAGTTGATGCAGTCGATCTTGGCCGAGCTCGAGCCGCTCTTCGATTTCGACGTGCCGTAGCTCTTCGGGCTGGAGCCGCTCTTCGGGCACAGCACGTCGCAGCTCTTGTCCGTGCTCGACGAGAGCTTCATGTAGCAATCGATCGCCTGCTGACGGGCTATGCATCCGCGGAGGCTCGACTTCATCGACGTCTCGCAGGTCTGTAGTAGGTCATCCGTCAGCGGCGGCTTGCCCTCGTCCTCCAGCACGTCGTTCATGTGCTTGCACACGTCCTTCTCGGTCTTTTTCCCGCCCATTCCGCACAGGGACAAGGCCAAGAAGGGAACACTCAGAGCGGCGATGACGAGGGAGGGAGCAGACATCGCTCCACCTTCTCAGCTGGAGCGCTGAAATGACCTTAAGCCGGTCTTAAATCCTTCGGGCCTGGGCCTATCCGCAGACGTCTGAAGTTCGCCGCACGGTGATTGGATAGACGCACTGCCAGGTGCGCGCACTCGCCGACTCCAGGCGCGGCGCGCTGACGCTGCCGACGCTGACGTCCCTGGTCGAGCCAAGCGTCTGCCCGTCGTACCAGTAGTAGTTGCCCACGTTGCTCGAGTTGACACTCGGGCAGAGCGCGACGTCCCCGTCGTCGGGAACTTCCGCGTTCTCGACGTACAGGCAGAGCGTGGTCGCTGAGCTGCCCTTGAACGTGAAGTCTCCATCGTAGCAGCACTTCTGACTCGCTTGCTGGAGCACGCGTTTGGTGCCGCCGCCGTCGATGGAGAGGATCTCGTCTCCGGAGTAGCTGAGGTACAAGTCGTCCGTTACCGCAGGGCATGCCTCGAGAGCGCCGACTTCGATCCAGCCGCTGGTCTCTTCGATGCGTTCGCTGCAGTTGATGCAGCCGCTGTACAGGGCGCCTAACCCCCAAACCAAGCAATACAGTCCCCAAGTCGAAGCGCGCATGCCGCCCCATCAGCAAGCTGCGCGCCAAGGGACAACACCCACTTTACTCAGGTTTTTCGGGTTGGGGGTGAGGGGACGAGTCACTCAGCGACCACGCTGTGAAGCTGCTTCACAGCGGGATACGACCACCGCACTCGACTAGTCGGCGCAGCAGCGAAAGCCCACGGCTTCCACCTGGCGCGTGCGCGGCCACTCGAGCGTGCGACCCATGTCGCAGCGGAGCCCCTGAGCATGATGCTGGAAACTGCCCCCGCGAATCCTACACGCGGCGTCCGGCGCGTCGCTTTGGCAGCCCTGGTCCCACTCCGCCACGTGTCCGCTCAGATCGTAGACCTTTGCGTAGGCCGCGTCGGGAGAGTGACACTCCGGGAAGCTGCCGACGTCGGCCAGGCCCCACTGAGTGTAGTCGTCTGCGTCAGCGTCCCGGCACAGCGAGGTGTCCAGCTCGTTGCCGTAGGTGTAATCGTATTTCCCTCCGGAAGTGCAGGCGGCGAACCACTCGCTGGTCGCGGTGTCGTCGTAGCTCTCGAAGGCGTATCCGCCGCCGTCGCCAACGCGACCGCACAGGCGCTTGCCAGCGGCCTCGCAGAACGCCCGCGCGTCGCACCAGTCGACGCACACCACGGGCTTCTGACCGTCGGACCCAGGCTTCCAGCTGCAGCTCGGGGTGTAGTCTGCATTGGCGCCGCACGAGCTCGGTTGACCCGAAGTGCTCGGGTTCGAGTCGAGCCATGCCTCGTACTGGGCGCGAGTCACCTCGGTCTTGTCGATGCAGAACCCTTCGGGCAAGCGCACCATGTCTGGGCCCATGCCCGAGTCGTCCGCGCCCGCGGGGCAGGTGCCTTCACCCGCGCGCAGCACGCGCTTGGGTGTGAGCGGCTCCGGGGTGGGCGCCTCGGCGACCGGTTCCCCGCGGCTCAGCGCGAACAGCAGGCCCAGCGAACCGAGCAGTGTAACGGTCAGGATTGTGCGCATCACCAGAACACCGGGGAAGAGTTGCGGTAGGGAGCGTCGTTGGCCATGGGGAAGAACAGCTCCACTTCTTCTTCCGGCTTGGCGCCCTCGCTACGGTTCAGGAAGTTGCGCGTCGCGACGCCGGCGACGTCGCGCAGCTTGTAGTTCTCCGACGCGGTGCGGTTGATGTGGTTGTCTTCCAGCCGGGTGCAAGCCAGGTTGAAGCCCAACATCAGCCCGTTGTGGATGGTGTTGTTGGCGACGAAATACCGCATGTTGTGAGCCATGTGGATGCCCGCGTCGTACAGCGTGTTGCCGGCGATGTAGTTGCCCACCGGGTTGTCCCGCGTCGCTGATTTGGCGCTGCCGCTGACGTAACCGAGGATCCCCCAGAAGCCGTTGACCGTGCGCAAGGACATGCGGATACGGTTGTTGAGGATCACGTTGTCCGTCTCTTTCCACAGGATAATGGGACCGTCGATCTGCTTCTCCAGGTCGCAGGTCAGCGACGGGTCGTACACGCCCGCGTCGTCGGTCTGGCACTGGGTGAGGCTGTTCTCCTCGAACCATACGTTGTGGCCAGTCGAGGTCACGAAGTCGCCGCCAGCGTTGTGGTCGAACACGTTGCGGAAGATGTGGATGTCCTGGTCCCGGCGCCCTGCGCCTTCGATGTCGATCCCGAACTGGGGTGAGGTGCCTTGCATGTGGTGGATGTGGTTGCCCTCGATCACGATGTTGTAGCCACCCACGATCGACACGCCCTGACGCCGGTTGTGATGGATCTCGCTGTTGCGGATGGTGACGTTGGTCGTCGGCTTCTCCTGGGTGGAGTCGCTCCCCTTGGTTCCCACGATGAGCACGCCGTCTCCCGTCAACTCGTGCAGCTCGATGTCTTCGATCAACACGCGATCGACCGCGGTCCACACACAGATCCCGTGCCCTTCGTCGTGCCCGGTACCTTCCGGGTTGCCGTAGTCGTGCTGGTCTCGATCCCCGAGGATCTCACCGCCGCGGATCGTGACGTTGCTGTTGCTGTTCACGCTCACCACGCAGTAGTTCCAGCGATCGTTGGGCGCCATCTGCAGTACGGCGCCGTCGGCCAGCTCCAGGGTCATGTCGCCTTCGAGCTCGATGCCCGCAGAGTACGCGTCGTTCGTCGCTTCGCCGACCAGATAATTGCCGGGCGGAATCACGATCTTGTCGTAGCCGTTGTCCCTGGCCCAGCGGATCGCGTCGTTGATGCGGGTGCGCGTCTCCACTGGATCTTGCGCATTGTTCGAGATCTGCCAGCGCTCGAGCTCGATCACGTACTCGTTGGTGTGCTCGTCGGGTAGCACTGCGGTCGGCCGATCACCGGGCGTCCAGGCGCACTCGCCGTCTCCGGGCACCGGGTTGACCACGCTGCCGTCGCTGGTCGAGGCGTCAGCGGGCGTGCCGCCATCGATCGCGCTGCCACCGTTGCCCCCCGCGCTGCTGCCGCCATTGGCGCTGCCGCCGTTGCTCGCGCCGCCGTTCGACTGGTTGCCGCCGGAGTCCGAGCCGCAGGCGGAGATTGAGACGGCGCCGAGGCTCGCCAGCAACGTCGCCCTCAAGCCCCACCGCGACCACTGCTTCGAGGTCATGCTCCGACCCTAGCGCCGCCGAGCCCAGGCCCGCTGATTCGAATCGGTCGCTGACCTAGCGCGCTGGCTAGGTGGCCGGATCCTTTGGGCGAATCAGCCGACACGCGGCGCGCTCCACGAACTCCTGAATGGCGCCTTCGTCGTCGCTCCCGGTCAGCGCGATCCGCTCGCCCGGGCTGAGCAGCGCCATGCGAATGATGCTGGTCGCGACCAGCTGAATCGTCAGCCTCATTTCTTGATGGTCGATTTCCACATGGGGTTCCAGCACGCTCGCTGCTTCTCGGATCACCGTGCCCATGAACTCCGACTGCCGCTCTGGCGCCAGCTCGCCGCGCATGGCGTTGGTCGCCAGGCGCAGCTCCAGCAGCGCGCGGTGCTGGCGGACGAACGTGAAGAACTCGCCCATGGTGCGACGAATCGTGGCTTCGCCCACGGGGACCGGCGCGCTCGCCAGCTCGGCGAGCACGCGCTGGGTGAGTTCTGCCAGGCTCTGGTAGTAGCCGTCGAGGCATGCCTCGAGCAGCCGCTCCTTGTTCTCGAAGTAGTACTGCAGCGTGCCGAGGCTGACTCCCGCGCGCTCCGCCACCTTGCGCACGGACACCGAGGTGCGCGGCGTGGTCTCTGCCAGCACCTCCAGCGCGGCCCCGAGGATGCGATCGAAGGTGGCAGCGGAATCTGCATCAACGGGGCGCGACACGCCACAAGAGTACACTGAGCGCGACGCAGCGTGCCCGTGCACCGACAGCCGCCTCCTCCAAGGCCTGAAGCAAGCGAGGAATCGCCTCTCGAACGGCTGAGGCGACGTTTACCTCACCCTCGCACCGTGTCACGGTTTCGAGTAGCTCAGCGTGCAACGTCGGATCGCTCGTGTTTTGGTGTTTTTGATTTCTTGGTGCGCGCTGGCAGGGTGCGCCGCGAGCCAGCGTGCGGAGTCCCCCGACAGCGCTCGTGCGGGCCAGCCTTCGGCACTCGGAGTCCCAGCGGCGGGTCCAAGCGTTGAGGCGCCCGCGCCCGAGCCCCCGGAGACTGAGCGGGCAGCCGAGGCGACGGCCATCGCGGCTCACCCCAAGCAGCAGGAGCAACCGGAGCAGCCCCCGCGGGGTAGCGGGCCGTGCCCAAAACCCGCGCGGAAAATTCAGCAGGTGTTCGCCAACACCCTCCAGCTCGGTGACAAGTCAGCTGCCAAGGAGCCTCAACGCGCGATCGCCGAGGCCATTCGCTTGCGCTTGGATGAGCTCTTCCAGTCGGGTTGTGGGGTGAGGCTCACTGGAAAGCAACTCAACGAACAGGTGTCGCTGATCAGCGCGGACCCAGCCAAGCGAGACCACTTCGGCGTGCTGCTCTCCGCCGGCTACCCGGTGGCTACCTTCTACACGGAGAAGGGCGCGGGGATCGCGCTCTACGAGTGGCGCGACGGGCAGATGCGCACGCGCATCATCGTGACTCACGATGGCGCGGACATGCAGCAGCAGCTGCTCCTGCTGGATCTCGAGGTCTTCAAGCCCGAAGGCGCAAAGCAGCCGCTGCTGGCGGTGATCAATACACACCCCTGGATGGCGTCGTGCTGGCGAGCGCTGCGCATGCGGGTGCTCGAGCCAAGCGGCGATCCGGTAGCGCCCAAGGCGTTGCTCGATCGCGAGACCAGCGGTCGATGGTGCGAGGAAGTGAAAGTCCGCATCCAGGGGAGCAACGTGAATTTCTCCTACCTGGACTGGTACGGAGTGTTTCTGCCCATGATGGATCGCACCCGCGTCGAGGCGTACGAGTATGAAGCGGGCTCGCTCGTCCGGCGCTTTGGTTTCCCCAAGGAGATCCCCGAGCTGGTCGACGACTGGCTCAGCCTGGACTGGAACCTGGCGAAGCAGGCGGTGGTGCAGAGCCAGAGCGCTGCACTCCAGCCAGAACATCGGCGGCTCAGCCAGGCGGTGAAGAAAGCGCTGGCGCGCAAGAGCGCCCAGGCAGTGCGCTTCACCCTCGAGGTGTTTCCTGGCGCTACCTCGCAGCGCCGCGTGGCCGTGTACTGCGCGTTGAGTTCAGACGACACCAAGCCGTGCCCAGACTTCCCCAAGCCCGTGGACATCACCCTGGAGTGGGATGGCACCCACTGGCTGGTTCGCAGCGTCAAGGCGCGCTAGCCTTCCAGCTCGCCAGACGCCAACAGCTGCCGCTCGGCTTGCGTGGAGCCGTCAATTTGGATCCGCACGGTGGTTGGTCTGCTAGCGTTTGTGGTGCATGCCTGAGTCGCCCTGGCCGCTTTGGCTCGAGCCGGTCCCCAGCTTCAGTCGCGAGGAGCTCCATCGGGCGCTGCTCCAGGCGACTCGCGCCGGCTGGCTGGAGGCGCTGCGCGACCATGAGCACGAGACGTTCTACGCCTTCGCGCTTTGCCTCGCGGAAGACGATCTGGAGCTGCACTGTGCGGCGGCGAGCGAGCAGGGGCTGCGTCGGGTGGCAGCTGCGGCAGACGGAGGCGCCCTCGAGCAGCGCCTGCAGGCGCTGCGCTGGTCGCAGGGGGCTTGGCCCTACGTCGCGATAGAGCCGTTTGCTCAGGTGACCACGCTCCTCGGCGAGCTGCGCGACGCGCTCGGCAAGTACATGAACCCAGACCTCGCGCCGTCGCTGTACGAGCGGCGTTGGGATAGCCACTGGGCCCCGTTCATGCAGAGCCTCAACCAACTCTACCTCAGCGTGCTGGAGGAGCTCGATTCACAGGGCTGCTTCGTCATGCAACCGAGCCGCGTCGTGCTCTGCGTCTCTGGCTCCGACGACGCATGCCTGAAGCGCTCTGTCCAGCGCCTCAACCCCGCTCATCAAGCGGAGCGCGTGCTCAGGGAGCTGAAGCTGGGATTCGAGACGCGAGCTCGGGTCGAGGGTTAGGTCAGGCGCACGACGCTCGGCTTGGGGTCGAAGGGCAGTGTGCCGCTATGAGCATCCGTCGTACCAGCACACGTATCGAGACGGCACTACTTGATCGACCTGCGGCGGACCATCCACCCTGACGATGCTGACGTCTCGTGTATCCGTATCGTCAGCGGCCCAGCTGAAGCGATCAGTCGGGCCGTGATCGCCGGGGACCAGCTTGGGACAGAAGATCGGACTCCCCGTGTCGGGGATGGCGTCTCCTGAGATTGTCATGCACAGTCTGTCTGCGGTTTGAATCCTCGAGGAATCATCCAGGAACGCGACGTAGTCGAACTCGCCCGCGTAGCAGCAGCGCTGGTAGGTTGGCATCCTCGTCTTCACGCCTTCGCCAACCCAGCCTTTGCCTCCGCCTTCGTCTGCCTCGATCTCGGTGTTGCTCGGGCACTCTTCATCCTCTGCCACCGTGAGGCTGTGAAATGCGTCGCACTCGGTGGGACCACAAGCACCGACTCCGAGGCCGAGCGCGACGAGACAAGCAAGCAATCGTTTCATGTCCCCCCATCAGCAAGCACCGCGCCACCTGCAGTGTTTGCCGGCTGAGTGACGAGTCTTGCGCGGAACGAGCCGCACCTCGCCCGAACGGATGACTCGAACGTGCGCCTCGAACGGATGACTCGAACGCTCGACTGAGCGCTACGGTTCACGTTGGGCGTTCACGTGTGAATCGTGGCCACGGCAGCGTGCGAGACGTGTGGGGGAGGCTGGTAGTCGACGATCCGGGGGGACAAAGCGCTACACGTACGCTCCCGCGCGCTCTCGGGCGGAGGCGCCGCTGGCTACTCTCCCAAGAACACCCGCGCGTACGTCGGGGCGGCGTTCGTCCAGCCTGTGATGTGGTGCACTTGGTCGGTTTCAAGATTGATCACGGCGAGCGCGTCCTGATTTGGGATGGGTACCAGCGCCGTTTTTCCGTCGGGAGCGCAAGTGACGTTGATCACGAAGGTGGTCTCGGTGTTGCCGAGATCGTAGCGGGCGACTTCGCTGGACGGCGTGGAGCCCACGTCGATGCGCAGCACCCGCGTCGGCGCGCCCGTCGCGATGCCGACCAGCACCTGGTCGGTGCCCGGGATATGGCAGATTCCGTAAGGAAGCCCGTCGGTGGGCACTTGCTCCACGACGCTGATGCCGGGGTCGCCGCCGTCCAGCGTGACCACGGAGTAGCCGGCCACATTTCGGGAGTCGATCACCACCGCCTTGCTGGCGCTCACGAACGCGATGTCTGAAGGATCCGCGGAGGTGGGCACCACCGCGGACAGGCTCCCTCCGACGTCCGCTGGATCGAAGCGCCGCGCGCCGCCCTCACTCGCGGTGTTGAGCATGCCGAGCGAGTCATCGAAGAGCCGCACCTGCTCGGGGCTGCCACCGACTTCGACCTCCTCGACGACGCTGTTCGTCTCGAGATCGACGCGCGTCAACGTGGAGCCACCGGCGAGCTTGGTGCCGAAATTGGCGGACAGCCCGAACTTGCCGTCAGGGGTAACGGCGACGCCCATGGGCGCGCTCGCCGTGGGGATCTGCGCGACCTCGTCGTCGTTCAGGTTCACGACCAGCAGCGCGCCATCGCCCGTCACTTCAGGGAACCCGAAGACGATGCCCAGGCTGTCGTAGAAGCCGGGCCCGACGGCGACCAGCGCCGTGTCGCCGTCTGGGGTCAGCTCGAGCTGCAGCGGACCCGGCGCATAGCCCGCGAGGTCGAGCGACTTGTGGGTGACGTCCGCCACATCGGCGGGCCCGGCGATCACCTTGGAGTAGTCGAGCACGCTCAGCTTCTGCTCGAGGAAATCGGCGGTCACGATGCGCTGCTTCGGTAAGCCCGTCTCGGCGCCCCCCTCGTCGGTCGAGTCAGAGCAACCCAGCGTGAGACCCATGCACGCCAACGCGCACAGCCCACACCAGAAACCGTCTCGCCTCACCCCCAAACCCTCATGAGTGCTCAAAGCAGCCTCCCCAAAGCCGTCGAGGTGCCTACATTAGGGAGCCCGCGTGAACAGGGCAACCGAGCAGCGCACTCGCTTAGGCAATCGGGGCTCGGCCAAGTCTGCTACTCTGGCCAGCCCGGCAGATGAGCGCGTACCACAGGACGGAACCACTCAAGGCATGCTGACGAAGAAGCTGAATCGGGCCAAAGAGCTGGAACGGGTGTACGCCGATGGCGAGCTCGTCGTGCGTGAAGGTGACGTCAGTCGCGAGATGTTCGTGATTCAGACGGGCCAAGTCGTGATCAGCAAGAAGGTGGGGGAGCGCGAGCTCGAGCTGGCGGTGCTCGGCAAGGGCGACTTCTTCGGGGAGATGAGCGTGCTCGAGTCGTTGCCCCGGGACGCCAACGCGCGCGCCCTCGGTGAGACGCGGCTGCTGGTGATCAGCGCCGGTGGGCTGTTGGTGCGGATGCGGCGTGATCCCACGTTCGCCTTCGAGATGCTGCATCGCCTGAGCGGTCGGGTGCGTACGTTGAACGCGCGCCTCGTGAAGTTGCTCCAGGCCGAGAGCGGGCACCGCGCCGGAGTGATGCTCTACAGCCCCGACGAAGGGGAGTCGCCGCCCAGCGTGAAGCACCCGAAGGTCGGAGGAAACAGCGAGGCTGGGGGCGGCGCTTGATCATCGAGTGTAACGACCCGCGC
The DNA here is from genome assembly GCA_030433055.1 of Polyangia bacterium. Lineage (GTDB taxonomy): Bacteria > Myxococcota_A > Polyangia > Polyangiales > Polyangiaceae > JAHBVY01. The sequence goes on along the minus strand of JAUILJ010000139.1, from coordinate 320 downwards.
TTGCTGGTGATCTCCGATCTGCACATCGGCAATCCGTTCTCCCAGGCGAACAACCACCTGGCGGGGTTCCTCAAATTCGCCAAGCGCGAGCGCTACAGCCTGTGCATCAACGGCGACGGCTTCGAGATCCTGCAGTCGAGCTTCGCGAACCTCGCGGGCGACTCGATCGAGGTGCTCAACCAGATCCGCGGGCTGATCGAAGACGGGCTCAGCGTCTATTACGTCGTGGGTAACCACGACATCGTGCTCGAGCACTTCTTGGAGAGCTGGGCCGCGATCCAGATCTGCCCCTTCTTGAACCTCAAGTCGGGTGCACAGCG
>JAUILJ010001045.1 GCA_030433055.1 Polyangia bacterium | reverse complement strand
CGGTTGTCGCCGCGGCCTGTGGTGTAGGTCTCGCCAATTTCCACTCGGTAACCAGAGCGGGCGACGGCTGAATACAGAAACGCCGGGGTGTACACGGCGTGTAGATCCCCCAGCGGGGCGCTTCGGATTTCCTTGCCCCGAAACCAGCCCAGGCCCTTTTGCCAGGCTCTCGCCCGCTCGAGCGCAGCCTCCGGTGGCAACACGAACGCCAGGGCAAAGCGCGGTCGTGGACGCGAAGGATCCGACGCGCTCTCCACCACGTTGGGCGACCTGCAGTAGAAGCACGTGGTCGTCCGCTGAGCCTCACTGAGGCGCAGCAGAGCGCCGCACTCCTGGCACTGCAGTTCCATGGGACTCGTGTGCTGATAGCCCGCGTGCACTGACCAGCGAGGATGGCCCACAACGCTGCCGAGCGGCAATCCCGTTGCTCCCGGGCGGGCTCCTCCAGGGTTTCATCGCCTGAGCCTGGCGATCCGGGGTCTGGGGGTGAGGCGCATTGCTTCACCCTGCGAACGTTTTTCCCGACGTTCTCCCCCGCGGCTCTCAGGGGCACGGCGCGGCGCATCGCGCGGCCCGTCAGGCACCTGACTTCAGCGCGCCCTCGAACAGGTACATCAGCTGCAGCACGCCGGCGAGCAAGCCCAGCGCCGCTCCCGCGATGATGAGCTTCCACTCGTCCTGTTGAAACGCCGGGCGCAGCACGCCCTCGAAGCTCTTCGGGTCGAGCTGCTTCATGCGCTCCATCAACTCCCCGCGGATGTCGATGGCGCGAGCGGCGAACGTATGGAGAAAGCCTCCGGGCTTCGGCATTTCTTCGGCGACGCGAGACTGGATCTGAGCGCGTAGCGCCTCCTGCTCTGTATCCGGGAGGATCATCGCTGCCATCGGGTGCGTCCCGTAACGCTCGAACAACGCGTCCAGCTGGCGGTTGACGATGCCAGTGACGAAGTCGCCTTTCGCGGAGCTTTGGATGGTCTCGACGATGTTGTCCGGGTTCAGCAGCTTGGCGCTGACCAGCTCGGCGAAGCGCTCCGCGACCTCATGCTGACGCTTGTGGAACAGCCCTTGGAACACGAACGGGCCGATCTTCTTCGGCTCAGCGGGCTCGAAGATCAACTTGAGCGCGAGCCAGTTCGTCGCGTAGCCCACGAAGAAGCCAGCGAGCGGGAGGATCCACCAGGCGGGGTAGGCGAGCCACACCGCGAGCTGAACCAGACCGAACAACAAGCCGAAGTACGCGCCCGAGCGCTCGATGAACTTGAACTCCTTCGCACCCACTTCCAGAAACAGCTGAGTGACCAGCGTCTTGTCTTCCAGGATCGCCTTCGTCACGACCTCTTCGAGGTCGACCACTTGGTTGATGTTCTGCTTGAGGTCCTGGAGCACCAGAGCGAGCGTGGCGCGCACTTCCCCACGGATCATGTCACGGACTTGCTCCTGGACCTCGGGAGCCAGGTTGTCCCACATCATGGGTGCGCGCCGCTTCACCTCGGTCTCCACCTCGGCTGTGATCTGGTCGACCACGGGCCCGAGCTCCGTGGTGAAGCTCTCGGGACTGAAGCCCTCGAACAACTCCTCCAGGCGCATCAGCTTGGTGGTGATCAGCCGGGTCGAGAACTTGCCGAGCTTCTGCCCGTTGGCGGGCACCAACCCCTGCCAGCCCAGCAGCGGGCGGACACCGACGAACTCCGTCGGATAGAACATCATCTTCACCGCGAGCACGTTGGTGAACCAGCCAACGAATGCGCTGATCGGCGGGATCAGCAACACCAAGGGGTCGCGGGTGATGACATCCAGGAACGCTTGCATCGTTGGGTCCTTAGGTGCGCGGGCCGGCGGCGGCGCGGCAAGGGTATGCCTTGTTGAACGCGAGTCAATAGATTATGAATCGTCCATGAGCGGGAGCTTGGATGGCTGGACGTAAGCGCAACCGCCTGCAAGTGGATGAGCGGCGAGAGCAGCTCCTGGAGCTCGGCATCCGCCTGTTCAGCGAGCGCAGCTACGAGGAGATCCCCATCGGGGAAATCGCTCAGGCAGCCGGGATCTCCAAGGGCCTGCTCTACCACTACTTCCCGAGCAAGCGGGATTTCTACGTGGGAGCCGTGCGCCACGCGGCGGGGCAGATGCTGGTCAGCATCGAACAAGCCAGCCAGGACTCGGATCTGGGCGGTGTGGACAGTCTGCGCCGCGGACTCGATGCGTATCTGGACTACGTGGAGGAGCACGCGGTTGCCTATTCCACGCTGATGAAGAGTGGAGCTGCGGACCCCGACGTGTCCGAGGTGGTGGAGCAAGCGCGCCGTGGCTTCGTGCGCCAGATCA
>JAUILJ010001044.1 GCA_030433055.1 Polyangia bacterium | reverse complement strand
GGCGAGTTCGGCATGATGGCCGACCACGTGATGTACCTGCCGCCGAAGCCCTACGCCGCGACCGTGGCGGAGATGAAGGACGGCTCCACGCGCTTCGGCACCTGGCCCAACGACGAGAACGTTCCCGAACACTTCGTCGGCTTCCGCCAGAACATGACACCGCTCGTGATGGACGGCGTGATCAACCCTTACAAGCGCAACTGGTGGGGCGGCGTTCCGCCCGGCTGGAAGGACGAGAGCCGCACCACTCGCAGCGCCGTCTGCCTGACGAAGGAGAACTTCGTAGCCTACCTGTACGGCAACAGCATCGACGCCGATCACCTGGCGCTCGCCATGCAGCGGGCGCGCTGCGTCTACGGCATCCATCTCGACATGAACCCCGGGCACACCGGCCTCGAGTTTTACCACGCGGCAAGAGAAGGCGAGCTCCCCGAGGTCGGGCATGACCTGGACAAGCAGTGGGAGGCCACTGGCGAGGTCACGGACATGCCGGGCTGGAAGTTCATCGGCCGGCGCATGCTGCGCTACATGGGCCTCATGAATTTCCCGCGCTACATCAACCGGGAATCTCGCGACTTCTTCTACCTGACGCTGCGCCACATCGTGCCTGGCAAGCCGCTCCGCACCGCCTTCCCCGCGAAGGACAGCAAGGAAGGCGTCTGGACGGTGAAGGGCCTGCCTCAGCACGGCTGGCCGTATGCCGTCGCTACCACCAGCCTGCGCCCGGACGTCAGCCGCAAGGAGACGAAGGTGCGAGTGATGGAGCTCGACCCCCGCTCGGTCCAGGCGGAAACCAAGCACCAGGACGACCCGAAGCTGGTCGCCGTGTTCCATGGCGAAGAAGCCGCAGCCGCGCCCACAGGCCTGTGGCTGGACAGCGCCGCCGACGGTGGGGGTCGCTTCGTCGCCGGCGCGGAGCCAAAGGCCGTGGAGGATGGCCCAAAGCCGGTGCTTCTCGGGCGCGGCTACACCTCGGATCAAGTCGGGGGCAAGGCGATCGCCGCCGGCGCCTGCATCGGCACCGGGAGTGGGATGCTTTACTACGCGGAAATTGCGACTGCCCCCGAGCCTCAGAAGGACTCCGAGCTACTCACGCAGATGTTCGCCAACATCGGCTGCTCCGCGACGCTGTTCTTCGAGAAGCCGCTCGGCGTCGCGATCGGCGGTGACCGGGATCTCGCTGGTGCACCCGTGGCACGCCACGCAGGCGGCGTGCGCTTGCTTCGACGCGCGAGCCCAGGCGGAGGCAGGATCTTCCCGGAAACGCCGATCGTCCCTGCCAAGGAGTGGTACCCGCTGCAGGCGAAGCGCGTGAGGTACTTCCGCAAGCCAAAGCCCGCTGAGCCAACGGGTGGCGACGAAGGTGGGAGCAAGCCGGAGGGTGGCGGCGCTGCACCTACCCCGGCGCCGGCACCCGCTGGCGAATAGCGCGGGCGCGCAGGTTATCGAAGCGCCAGCGCTGGGCTTGTTTGCGCTGACCTGTTACCCAAAGCCCGCGTTGGATGTGCCAAGATGAACGCGGATCCGTGTGCCGCGATCCGCCAGCTCGCGCGACCGAGCCTCTGATGACCACCTCCCCCACCTCGCGCCCGCGGAGGCGCCGCCACGCAACCGCTTTCAAGGGCCACTCTTGAATCAGCCCACTCGCAGCTTTGGCAAATACGAGCTGCTGGAGCGCGTCAGCGTGGGTGGCATGGCAGAGGTCTTTCGCGCCGTGGATCGGGAGACGGGTGAAGTCGTCGCGCTCAAGCGCATCCTGCCCAACGTCTCGGAAGACGACGATTTCATCGAGGAGTTCCACGACGAGTCGCGCATCGCCTGTCAGCTCGATCACCCGGCGATCGCGCGCATCATCGACGTTGGCGCGGTCGATCAGAGCCACTACATCGCGTTCGAGTTCGTCGAGGGGCGAAGCCTGCGGAGCTTGCTCAACCTGGGAGGGACCCTGCCCCTCGACCTGGTGCTCTACACGGTTTCCCAGGTAGCCCAGGCTCTGGCCTACGCGCACGCAGCAACGGACGGGCGTGGTCGCAGGCTGGGCGTGGTCCATCGCGACGTCAGCCCAGGCAACATCCTGTTGAGCTTCGATGGGCGCATCAAGCTGATCGACTTCGGGATCGCCAAAGCCGAGGGTCGGATCACCAGCACCCAGGCTGGCAATATCAAGGGCAAGCTGGGATACATGAGCCCCGAACAGGTGACGGGCAAAAGCGTCGACGAACGCAGCGATGTCTTCTCCCTCGGGATCTGTCTGTGGGAGTGCCTCGTCGGGGACCGACTGTTCAACGCGAGCAACGAGATCGTACTCATCTCGATGATCCG
>JAUILJ010000138.1 GCA_030433055.1 Polyangia bacterium | reverse complement strand
GTACGTGCCGAGGTAGCCCTGCCTCCCTGCCCAGGTCTGGGGGAGGGGGCCGAAGCAGGCTGGAGCGGGCCGGTCGCGCTGGGACTTGATCAGGTGATCGGGATCTTCGAAGTTTGGGAGCAGCCGCGCGCCCCCACCCTCGATCACACCGCGCCCAACGGGGTTGGCTGGAAACGCTGCGCCACCGAACGCGAACTCGTAGCGCAGCGGCAGCTGCTTGAGCTTGGCTGGCCGAGTCATGCCCATCGACTCCCAGTAGCGGTCCCCGATCCAGGCGAGCCGCCGGCGCAACGCACCGAACTCTAGACTGAGGAAGCTCGAGGAATCGTTGCCATGTGGGTAAGCGTGTCCAGCGACGAGCACGTCGACGCCGAGCTTCAGTGGAGCGAAGTCGTTGGGGTAGCGAAGGCTGGCGGTGGGCTCATCGTCCCAGAAGACATCAGCGGAGAGCGGCTCGCTCTCCGTGAGCGGCGCGGCGGTTTTGCCTGGCCTCAGCTCGAGCGTGCTCTTGGCGATCACGACCAGGGCAGGGAGGTCCGGCTTGAACCGCCAGGGAATGCTGGCGACCGAGAACGCTCCGTCGGTGTAGACGGGGACGGTCTCTTTGGGGCGCAGAGGAAGGTCGAACACGGTGAAATGGGTCGCGGCGGCTAGGGGAAGATCGTGACCTTGGCCTGGCTTGGAGCCATCTGGAGGCCACCCGGAGCGTTGGGATTCGAGCCGTTGTGCGCTGACTGCGCGACTTGGTGCACCATGCCCTTGCCTTCGGCGATGACCTTGGAGCTGCCCTTCTTGAACACCACCTTTTGCCCGACGGTGCTGGAGACGACTCCTCCGGCTGAGCCCGCTTGGTCCCCCATGCTGCTAGGGATCTCGGAGGTCTCGATCACCGTCTGTTTGTTCTCAATCAGCACCTTCGTGCTCACCTTGGTCGCGTTGGCCACCATGGCGGTGTTGGGGAATGGTGTGGGGATGGGGGGAGCGGGCGGAGCGGGGACCTTGCAGACGTCGGGAACGGCCATGCAAGTCCCGCTTGCTTTGCTGGATGCTGGGAACATGCTGCTTCCTTAGCCGAGGAGAATTCGTTTGCCGTCGATGCGTGTGTCTTTTTCCGAACGGATACTCGTGCGGTGCGCAAAGAGCTCCAGCGTCGACTCGACTAGCGTGCGCAGTCGCTTGGCGCGCGTCTCCGCCACACGCTCGACTTCGATGAAAGCCTCCGCCACTCGGCTCAGTAGCCTTTCGCCCCTGAGCTCCAGGCGACCGAAGTCGATCGCTGTGCTGTCACCGCGCAACGCCAAGTGCTGCGCCCCGAGATCCATCCGCTGACTCTGGAGCGAGACTTGGTCTGCTGCTGACACCCGCACGCTTCCGTTCGGCGCGCTGAGCATCAAGTCCGCTGTGGCTCGAAGCGTCAACGCGCCGCTCTCCGTGTCGTAGCTCACGAGCAGCTGCCCCTCAGCGTCGAACAGCGAGAGCCCGTCTTCGCCGCGCTCGGCATAGGCACCGTTGGGTGCGGTGACACGGGGAGCCGCGTGGGCCGCGCTGTGCAGTACACCGATGACGTAGTGCTCGCTGCCGGCCGAGTGGACCAACACCCGATCTCCAGGGTGCGCAAAATAGCCCGGTAGAGTAATCCGGGCGGAAATTACTGCTGAGTCGCCGGCGCTCCCCGCCAGCGGTCGTAACCGGAGCTCGACGCGCTGCCCGGTGACCTGCAGCACCAGCGCTTCGTGGCTCCGTGGAGCCGCGGCGACCTCGGCGGCGTTCAGTGGTGTGGTGGCGGGGTCCGTCATACTCAGAAGTCCTCTGCGCGCTGGCGCTCAGCGTCCGTGTAGCGAATGTCGTCGAGCCGGGCGCGTCCCATATGACAGCCCGCAACGCTCGCCCTGTGCAAGCTGGCATGGCTGAGGTCGGTGTCCGTGAACACGCTCTTGTCCAGTTTCGCGTGATCCAGGATCGCCCAGACCAGGCTCGCTGAGCGAAATGAACTCTCGCTCAGATCTGCCTTCTCGAATCGAGCATGGTCGAGCTTGGCTTGCTTGAAGCTCGCGCGCTGGGCGATGCAGGCGCCGAATTCCGCGTCGGAGCAGTCGCTCTGGGTGAAGTCGGTGCCATTGAGCGTTGCGCCAGAGAAGTCGGCGCGCGTCCCTCTGAAGCCAATCAAGCGTGCGAGGCTCAGGTCTGCTTCGTTGAAGCCGACTTGGACGCCCATGGCGCCACTCAGGTCGCAGCCCACGAGCTTGGCTTGGGTGAGGTTCGAGTTGTGGAAATTCACGCTGCGCAGATCGAGGTGGCTCAGGTTGGAGCCTTCGAACAGGCACTGGTCGAAGCTCGTTCTGGCGTCGAGCTTCACCGTTTGCAGGTTCGCCCCGGAGAGATCCGCGAGGCGGAAGCGTGTGCCGCGCAGGTCGGCTCCTTCGAGACGGTCACACACGAGGCGCGCGGTCGTGAGATCGAGCCCGCTCAACCAGGCTGAAGTAAGATCGCAGCCCATCAGCTGCGCCTCGTGGAAGTTCGCCTGGGTCAGGTCGCACGAACTGAGCTTGGCCAGCGTGAGGTTTGCCTCGCGGAAGTCGGCATGGGCGAAGGTGTGACCGCTCAACACCGTGTCGGCGAGGTCGGCGTGCCGAAACCGGCCGCCTCGCAGATTGCAGTCTTCGAACGTCGCGCCAGACAGCCTGGCGCGGTCGAACACTGCGTCACTCAGCTCGCACGACACGAAGTGTGCCTGACGCAAATCGTGCCCTGAGAGGTTCACTCCCTTGGCCACGACTCCACGGATCTCTGCGCCCAGGAGATCGCCGCTCGCGGCAGCGGCGAGCAGCGCTGCCTGAGTCTCGATGCGCGGGTCTCTCGGCGGGGTGGAGGGCTGACCTTCGCTCACGCCTCACCGCCGTAGATCTTCCGCCAGTGACGAGTCGCGCTCTCGTACTGTTGCTTCCACTGGGCGTACTCGTCAGGACTCGCAGCCAGGCGCTCCCGATACTCACTCATCAGCGCGTGACGCTGGGTTTCCGTGAGGTTGTACTTCTGGAGTACGTGGTTCTTGGCGTCTCTCGGCGCGACGGCGATCTCCGCACACAGCATCGCGAATTCGAACAGCGTGAGCTGTGGAGCGCCGGGGGTTGGCTGAGCTGGAGTTGGCCCCGGCGCCGCCGGTGCCGCAGCGGGCGGCGCTCCGAAGCCAGGAGCCACGTCCTGCGCCATCGCGGTGCGCTTCAGGTCCACTCGCGTCGCCTCTGCGAGCTGTCGCTGAAGTTCCTCGGTTCCCTCGTTGATGGGCAAGGTGCGCTCGGTGCTCTGCAGCGCGGGGGCCGCGGGGGGCGGCGGAGGTGAGCTTGGCCAACCACCTCCTGTGGCCTGCGCGGCTGGCCGAGCCACCGGTGCGGCGCCGACCATCGCCGGCTGTGCGAGTGCAGGCTGGGGAACGGGTGCGGGCGCGGCTGTAGGGTAGGGGACCGGTGACACCGCCGGAGCAGGTGCCGCGATCGGGGAGTGGGGGACCGGTGACGCTACGGGGCGTGGTGCGGCGTGCACTGGGACCGGACTGACCGGCATCGGTGGGATGCGCGGGTCTTGCTGTTTCTGTGGGGAAACGAAAAAGGCCGAGGCGTCTCGCGCCGGTGGAGGTGTGTAGGCGGGGGGCGCGGCGGCGCGCGCCCCCGGCGCCGCGGGGACAGCCGCCCGCAGCGCTGCGGACAGCTGAGCCATGTTGGAGAAGCGCCTCGACGGCTCCTTCTCCAGGCAGCGGCGGATCACGCTCGAGACTTCTTGAGGCAGATCGTTCGCGAGCTCCGGCGGGTCGTTGAGCACAGACAGCACGAGGCCCGTGAGGTTGGTGGCTTCGAACGGAATGCGACCCGTCAGCAACTCGTGGAGCATGATGCCGAGTCCCCAGACGTCTGCCCGTTCGTCGACGTTCCGCGAAGCCTGGATTTGCTCGGGGGCCATGTACGTTGGTGTGCCCAGCGCTTGCTCCTGAGAGGTGAGGGCGGACATCGCGACCCGCGCGACATCGAAATTCGCGACGTGGAGCCGCAACGGGTCCTCGCTCACCAGCATGTTTCGCGGCGCGACGTCCCTGTGAACGACGCCGGCTCGATGAGCGTAGCCGAGGGCATCCGCTGCCTGCAGCGCCAGCTCTGCTGCGTTGGTCAACGCTAGCCGTCCGTGGCGCTCCAGGTACTCGCTCAGCGGTTCCCCGGGGATACTTTCGAGGACCATGTATGGCCGCCCGTCTTCGAGTTCGCCGCTGGTCAGTCCTCGGATCAAGTGTGGCGCCACCAGGCGCTGACTCAGCTCGGCCTCTCGCTTGAAGCGCTCGATGGCTTCGCTGTGGTTTGCGTACTCGGGGCGCAACACCCTGAGTTCGACAGCCTCCTGATACTGCACAGAGTCGGCGAGGAAGCGCTGAGCTAGCGGGTGCGGCGCGAGTTCGTCGGTCAGGGTGAAATCGTCCGACAGCTTGCTACCAACGCTCAGCTCCTCCATCTCACCTCCGGGAATCGACGCGCACACAGGGCGCGGATTCAAGCGGCACCTTATCCGCGCAGGCGATGGGTCTCAACCCGGGTCACAGGGAACGTACGGTCGCATCCCGGTGCCCCGTTGGCCGGCTCCTTGCGTCAATCCCGGGCGCGGCTGGCTGCCCCGCGCTTCCCCTTGACCGACGTCCCCTTGGCCTTCTTAGCGGGGCCCGCCTTCACGGCGGATGCGTTCGTAGACTTGCGCGAGGCGGCCTTCGACGGGGCTTTGCTCGACTTCGCCTTGCCTTGAGGGGTCGTGCCCGCGTCTTGGGTCTGGCGCTTGCGCGGGGGCTTGCGCCCGACGTTCTCTGCCGCAAAGGCGCTGGGGCAAGCGCTGGTCACGGGGCAGGCGGCGCACGCGGGTGAGCGCGCCGAACAGATCCGTCGACCGTGGAAGATGAGAGTATGCGAGAGCATGTCCCAGTCTTCTCTGGGGAACAGCCGCATCAGCTCCACTTCGATCTTCTCCGGCGTCGTCTCTTGAGTCCAGCCGAGGCGCTGCGTGATGCGCTGGACGTGAGTGTCCACCACGACACCCTCGGGCGCGTTGAACGCGACACCCAGGACCACGTTAGCCGTCTTTCGGCCAACTCCGGAGAGGGCGACGAGCTCGTCTTGAGTCTTGGGCACCTCACCGCCGTGGCGCTCCAGGAGTTGTCCCGCCAGCGCGGTGATGTTCTTCGCCTTCTGGCGGAACATGCCCATGCGGCTGAGCACTTGCTCGACCTCGGCGCGATCGGCGGCGGCGAGGGCCTCCGGGGTGGGCCAACGCTTGAACAGCTCCGGCGTCACCTGGTTGACCAAAACGTCGGTGGTCTGCGCCGAGAGCACCGTCGCCACGATTAGCTGGAACGCCGAGTCGTGGTTGAGCTCACAGTGGGCATCGGGGTGCTTGGCGCGCAGGTCCGCGAACGTTTCCTTGCAGATACGTTGCGCCTGAACGACGCGCGCCGGCCGCCTGGTCATTCCTGCTCCGACTCGTCTGCGTCACTGGCTTCGCCGTCCGCCTCAGCGTCGGATGGATCCGCTGCCACCTCGGTGTCGTTCGGCTCGGTGTCGTTCGGCTCGGTGTCGTTCGGCTCGGCAACAGAGCCGTCACTTGCCAGCGCGGTGCCGCCCTCACCCCCATCCCCTTCGACGAACTCACCGTCGATTTCGTCATCGTCTTCGCTCTCGGCGACGACCTCGAGCGCGACCACTCGTTCCTCATCGTCGACGTTCATCACGCGCACGCCCTGAGCGTTACGACCGGTCTCGCGGATCTCTTCACAGCGTGTGCGGATGGTCTGCCCCCGGTCGGTCATCAAGAGGACTTCTTCCTTGGGGCCGACGATCGCGATGCCCACCACGGGGCCGTTGCGCTCGCTGGCGTCGATCAGGATGATGCCCTTGCCGCCGCGGTTCTGCTGGCGGAACTCTTCGAGGCGAGTGCGCTTGCCGTAGCCGCGTTCGCACACGGCGAGCACCGATTCGCGACCCGGTTGGCCCGTCGTGGCGAAACCCACGACGACGTCGTCCTCTACCAGGTCGATCGCCTTCACGCCTCCCGCGCCGCGCCCCATGGTGCGCACCTGGGACTCGTCGAAGCGGATGGACTTGCCGGTCTTGGTGGCGATTAAGAACTCGGCGGTCCCATCGGTCAGCACCGCGGCGAGCAGCTCGTCGTCCTCGGCGATCTTCACGCCGATGATGCCCTTCTCACGGTAGTTCTGATAGTCGCTGATCGCCGTCTTCTTGATCTGACCCTTCTTGGTCAGCGTGGTGACGAAGTGCCCATCGTCGAAGTTCTCGGCGATGGTGATGGCCATCACGCGCTCGCCCGGTTCGATTCCGATGAAATTGACGATGGCGCGGCCCTTTGCGTTTCGCGCAGCCTGGGGGATCTCGTAGACCTTCTTGACGTAGACCTTGCCGCGCTCGCTGAAGAACAGCACGTAGCTGTGGGTCGAGCTGATGAAGAGCTGGTTGACGAAGTCGTCCGTCGCAGCTTCCATCCCGCGGTTGCCTTTGCCGCCGCGCTTCTGCGCGCGATACACGCTGAGCGCGGTGCGCTTGATGTATCCGGTGTGGGAGATGGTGACGACCATCTCTTCTTCCTGGATCAGGTCCTCGATCTGGATCTCCGCCTCGTCGTCGATGATTTCCGTGCGGCGAGGTTGGCCGTGCTTCTCCTTGACCTCGTTCAGCTCGGTGACGATCACCTCCATCAAGCGGGACTCGCTGGCGAGGATCTCTTCCAGTCGCGCGATCAGATCGCTCAGGTCGGCGTACTCCTTGGCCAGCTTCTCCGCCTCGAGACCCGTCAGGCGCGCGAGGCGCATGTCGAGGATTGCCCGAGCTTGGCGCTCGCTCAGGTAGTAGTCGCCGCGGGCCCTGGCGGCCTCGATCTCCGACTCGGGGCGCCCCGCGCGGAGCACGAACGCCTCGAGGCCCTTCAGAGGCAGCTTCATCAAGCGCTCGCGCGCGATATCCGGATCCGCCGAGGAGCGAATCGTCTCGATCACCAAGTCCGTGTCGGTGGTGACCATGCCGAGGCCCTCCACCAGCTCGCGCTGAGCTTGGGCCTTGGTCAGGTCGAACCGGGTGCGCCGCGTGACCACTTCGCGTCGGTGGTCGACGAATAGCTGCAGGGTCGTCTTGAGATCGAGGACCTCAGGCTGGTTCTCGACGATCGCCAGGTTGATGATGCCGAAGGACGTCTGGATGTCGGTCAGCTTGTAGAGCTGGTTCAACACGACGTCGGGGAAGACGTCCTTCTTCAGCTCGATCACCAGGCGCATGCCATCGCGATCGCTCTCGTCTCTTGCCTCACGGATCCCCTCGATGCGCTTTTCGCGGATCAAGCTTCCGATCTTGGCGTGCAGACGCGCCTTGTTTACCTGGTAAGGCAGCTCGGTGATCACGATCTGTTCGCGTTCGCTGCCCTGGACCTTCTCCACGTTGCTGCGCGCGCGCATCACCACGCTTCCGCGCCCCGTCTTGTACGCCTGGTAGGCGCCGCTGCGCCCGCAGATGATGCCAGCGGTGGGGAAGTCGGGGCCGGGGACGATCTCGAACAGCTGCTCGATCGTCATTTCCGGGTTGGCGATCAGCTCGATGGTGGCTTCGATCACCTCGTTCAGGTTGTGAGGTGGGATGTTCGTCGCCATGCCGACAGCGATACCGCCCGAGCCATTGACCAGGAGGTTCGGATAGCGCGCGGGCAGGACGGTGGGCTCACTGCCTTGATCGTCGAACGTCGACGTGTAGTCCACCGTGTCTTTGTCGATGTCCGTGAGGAGCTCCATCGCCACCCGAGCCAGGCGCGACTCCGTGTAGCGGTAGGCGGCCGGGGGATCGCCGTCGACGGAGCCGAAGTTGCCTTGGCCGTCCACCAGCGGATACCGCATGGAAAAGTCCTGGGCCATGCGAACCAGGGCGTCGTACACACTCGCGTCGCCGTGGGGGTGGTAGTTACCCAGCACCTCGCCGACGACCTTCGCGCATTTTCGGTATCCGCTACCGGGCGTCAGGTTCATCTCGCGCATCGCGTACAGGATGCGCCGGTGAACCGGCTTGAGGCCGTCGCGCGCGTCGGGGATTGCGCGCCCGATGATGACGCTCATCGCGTAGTCGAGATACGAGGTGCGCATCTCGTCGCGAATGCTGATGGGCTGGTCGGAAGAGGGTGTGGTGGGGGTCTCGTCTGACATGATTCTTGGTTGCCCTGTGCTGCTCGAGTCGGGGGCTCAGCGCCGGAAATGGCGCGCGACCGCGTCGAGCACGAGGGACACTCCGAGGTACCCCAGAAGGGCCCCGGTAGCAATCCCGTTGCACCTTTAGAACCCGTGTGATTTCAGCAGGTTCGAGCGCGATGGGAAGTTTGCTTTAGGCGCTCTTGCAAGCGCAGCGCTGGCGGCTCCTGGAGCCGAGAAAGCGCGGCCCGATCCCGCCCGATTCGGCGCTCATTCGGCGACGTCTTCCAGACGCCCACGTAGCCCCACGGGCTCGTCGTAGAGCACTCCACCTTCGCCGAGATCCGTCAGCTGTGCCGTGATCAGCGCGTTCGCGGAAGCGCCCCAGGCGACGTGCCCGCCCTTGGGCACGAGGGCCACGTCAGGGCGTTGCGCCGAGTCGAACACCAGGCGCACTGGCATCGACCCGTGGCGAGACTCCAGGCGCACGACCTGCCCATCGGCGAACCCAGAAGCTGATTCCGGATGGATACGAGCTTCCAGTGGCAGCTCGGGCGGCGCGGCCCACTGCGACGACTGAGCCCGAGCAGTGGAGAGTGCCATCAGCCGCAACGGATACTCCGCGCTCAGCGCTGGAGCCGCCTTGGGCAACTTGCGCAGCAGCTCGACCTTGCCGCTCGGGGTTGCGAAGCGCCGATCGGCGAACAGCACCTCGGGCGCCACGGGGTTGGCCACCGCGCGCGCCGTGAGCGTGTCGACGTCGATCCCCTTGGCTGTCAGTGCGGGCCTGAGCATCCGCTGCTTCCACTCTCGATGAGAGCCTGCCATGCGCTCCTGGAGCTGGGGGTGAGACGCGCTGAAGCGCGCTGCCATCAGCTGCATGATCTCCAGGTCGCTCTTCACTGCGCCCGGCGGAGGCACGACGGGTGATGCGCTCGAGACGTAGTGGTGGCCATAGGCACCGACCAGGTCATCTGCCTCCAGGAGGGTAGGTGTTGGGAGCACCACATGCGCCAGCCTGGCTGTATCCGTAAGGAAAGAGTCGCAGACGACCAGCAGATCGAGGCTCGTGAGCGCCCGGGTGCTACACTCGCTGTCTGGCAACATCGCCACGGGGTTGCCAGCGGTGACCCAGACCGCCCGAATCGGAGGGTCCCTGGCTTCCAGAATGGCGGATCCAAACAGGGGCTCCGGGATGCTGCGGGCGCTGGCTCCGGTGATGAAGTCGTCGTCGAAGCCGGCTCGGCGCCGATAGTAGAAAGAAGCACCGCCGCCCGGAACCCCCAGGTTGCCGCTCAACGCGCACAGCGCGTCGATCGCTCGCACCGCGGTGCCCCCCGCCGTACGCCGCCCGAGCCCCCATCCGATCAGGGAAGCCGTTGGTCCGTCGTGCAGCGCGCCCGCCAGCAGCTCGGCGGCAGCCACACCGACGTCAGCATCAGCGCACCACGCTGCGACGCTACGAGCCTCGCAGAGCGCGCGAAACGCCTCGATGCCTTCGATGTAGTCGCTGGCGTCCGTTGGCACCCAGCCGCGCTCGAAAAGGATCCGTGCGGCAGCCATGCACAGGGAAAAATCGCCACCTGGCCGCGGCTGCACCACGGAGTCACACAGCTTGGCGCTGCCCTGGTTCACCGGATCGATCAGGATGAGCTTGCAGCCGCTGCGCTTGGCGCGCTTGAGGATCGGCACCAGGTGGGGCCCCGAGGTCACCACGTTCTTGCCCCACAGCAGGATGTGCTTGCTGCGCTCCAGGAGCTCCGGTGGGGAGCTGTCAGAGACGCCAAAGTCGAGCTTCTGCGCCGCGCTCCCGGCACCACCGCAGATGTCCCCGCGCTTGGTGGTCACCGGGCCCCACAGCTCCCAGAAGTAGTCTGTGAGCCCCAGGAGCAGTCCCAGGCTTCCGCCACTCCGGTAGTGGAACACACTGGCGGGCCCATGCTCGGCCCGCACCCGGCTCAGCTTTTCTACACAGAAATTCAGCGCCTCGTCCCAGCCCACCGGGGTGAGCGAGCCGTTCTTGCGCAGGAGCGGCTGAGTCAGCCGATCTGGCGCGTACTGCCGCGAGAGGAAATGGTTCGTGCGGTAGCAGAGGAACCCCTGAGTGATCGGGTGCTCCGGATCTCCGGAGAGCTTCGTGATTCGCCCGTCCTCGACGCGCGCGATGATGCCGCATGCGTCGGGACAGTCGCGGTTACACGTGGTGCGTCGGACCTCGCTGTGGTGGGCTGCTGAGCGGGTGTTTGCGACCTCGGAGGTGTTCCCCATGGCCAGTGGCTTAGCATGGCGAGCGCCTCGAAGCCGCGGCGTGCGCCGCCGTCCAGCCCACAACAAAGCGAGGGGCGCCCCCGCGCGTGCAGGCCGTCAGGGATCGAGGCGCAGGATGTTCCCGTTGTACAGGCTGACGACGTACACCTCGCCGTCTTTGTCTTCGCCGAAGGCGACGATGCCGCCGAGGGAGCCACCAGTCGTGGCGACGGGGTACTCGTCGCAGGTGTCGGTGCCCGTGAAGACCAGGCTCTGGATCTCCGCGAGGAAGAAGTCAGCGTAGAGGTACCGGCCGTACAGCCCTGGGATCTTGCTGCCTCTGTAGACCACGCCGCCCGTCACTGAGAGATCTCCCTGACTCTGATGCGAGTACTCGGTCAGCGGTAGGGTCATGCCAGTCTGATCGCATCCGTTGCCTCCACCACGGCAGTGCATCCCCTCCATGATGTTCCAGCCGAAGTTGTGCCGCCCGGAAGCGGCGGTCACGGCATTGACCTCCTCCCAGGTGTCCTGCCCAACGTCGCCGAAGTAGAAGTCTCCGTTGCCTCGGTCGAAGCTGATGCGATACGGGTTGCGCACGCCCCAGTGGTAGACATACGGATGGCTCGGGTGGTTGCCGGGCGGTGCCGTCGGATGGTTTTCGACGTCGAATCGCAGGATGGCGCCGAGGGGCGTGGATGGATCTTGCCCGTTCTTGTATTGGTCGTTCCCGCCACCGCCGTCGCCAAAGGCCGCGTAGAGGTAGCCATCGGGGCCGAACGCCAGATCGCCGCCATCGTGATTCGCCGCTGGTTGGTCGATCGTGAAGAGGCGATTCTCGGCGGTATCCGCGACGTTCGGATCGCCCTCGGAGATCTGGTACTCAGCCACCACCGGTGTAGCTCAGATAGAAGCGCCGCTCGCCGCCCTGCCCGAAGTTGGGATGCAAGGCCATGCCGAGCAAGCCCCCTTCGCTCGAGGTGCTCACGCTGCTCGTGATGTCGAGCACCAACGTGGGAGCTGCGGCGCCGTTCTTGACCATCACCCGGCCGTTGCGCTCGATGATGAACATGCGCGTGGCGTCCTGCGGGTCCCCGATCATTTCCATCGGGCCATTCAGCCCGCTGGCGACCTCGGTGAGCGTCACGCTTGGCGGTGCTTCCCCCGTGCAGGTGTTCATTACCATGCCACCGGTGCCACCGTTCCCTGCGGAACCGGAGCTGCCACCGTTCCCGGCGCTGCCAGCGTTCCCGGCGCTACCACCGTTCCCTGCGCTGCCGCCGTTCCCGGCGCTACCACCATTCCCTGCGGTACCGGCCGTTCCACCGCTTCCGCCACCGCCGGAGCTGTCATCACCACAAGCCGCAAGTAGGAGGGCACCAAGCGATGCTGCACCAATCACCAACCAAGCTCTCATTGCCTGCTCCTCATCGATAGACGCCGATCGTCGGCGTGTCCCCAAAAAAGCCCGAGAGACAGCTTGATCGCACAGGCTGCCCCGGGCAAGGGGTTCGCTGCCCGCGGCTCCTCGGCCGGAGTGAAATCTAGCCATGGAAAAGCCCGATTCTGGGGATGGGCTCAGGCCTCGTGAGCCTTCGCAGGCAGGACCCCCCATGGTCGCGTTGGCGCGTGGGCTCCAGCCTCCACGTTGGGGCGCCCTCGGCTTTTTCAAGCGGAAAACTGCTACCAGTGTCGGGAACGAAGATCTCCGTTCACACGTCGCTGACGCTGGTTCTCGGGTGCACGACGGGTGCTCCTCACCCCCAACCCGAGGATACTTTCGTGTCGAGCAGTACGCTGGCGAGAGGCGAGCGGCCGGCTAGAAGAAGTTGCCGATCGTGAACTCGAAGACGCTCGTCTCTTCGTATGGCAACGGCTTGAAGGGGAAGCCCCACTCGAAGCGCAAGGGACCGAGCGGTGAGAACCAGCGCACGCCGAAGCCGTAGGAGGTCCGTAGCGTGGTGAGGGAATCCAGCCCGTTGAAGCAGGGGCTGATCTCCTTGTACGGCACACCGGCTCCCGCAGCCTTGCAGTAGATGTCCTCGAGGTTCCAGGCGTTGCCCGCGTCGGTGAAGAGCACGCCGCGGA
>JAUILJ010000137.1 GCA_030433055.1 Polyangia bacterium | reverse complement strand
CTCCCCGCGAAGCGCGGCTCGGGAATTCTCGTATGGAAAGCTGCCCAGTCGCCGTCGTTCCACACTCGACGGTCGCGAGGCACGCTCCAGCTCGGCTCCATGCCGGTCAAGGGATCCAGCTTGCGCCCATCCGCGGTGCGCCCATCGACGATCACCCGTCCGTCCTCGTGGGGAGGATCCGGCGCGAACATGCTCCAGCCTTGAAACAGCCGAGGATAGACCACCACCGTCTTCATCCACTTGGGCTGCTCCTCGGGCTTCCACGCCGGGGGCACCCCACGGTTCTCGACCAGCACCTGGCTCCCCGTGGCGACCAGCAGCAGCCCCACCACGGGCTGCGCCACCCAAAACATGACTCGCCCGGCGCGCTGGCGAAGGATGCTCTGCTGAAGCCGCGGTACGCCGCGCTCCAGCCGGCCGCCGAGCACCAGGCGCTGGACGCACCAACCGACGAGGCTCCTCACCCCCGGGAGAGCTATCCAGGCAGTGAGCAAGCGCGGAACGAACCATGAGCGCGCCAGCAGAGACACGGCGTCCCCTGCGTGCTGCCACTCGGCCCCTTCGCGGGCTAGCCGCGCTTGAAAAGGCGGCTCAACGTCGCCCTCGATCACGACCTCGCACAGGCCCAGGGTGTCCAGCGCCAGGCACAGCCTCGCCACGCTATATCCTCCGGGAACCGCCTGGATGCGTACGACCACCGCCGGCTTCTTGCGCTTGGCCCAGGCCTCGAGCCTGTCCCAGTATTCACTGGCGACGAACAACGGGTACGGCACCATCATCACCCAGACGAAAGGCCCGAGGCTCGCGAAGGTGGCGATGCCGAGGTGGAGCCCCCAGGCGATGAGCCAGGCTACCACCCGCGCCGGGCGGTAGAAGACGGGGAGCAGCAGCAGGGGCCCGATGGCGTACTCGATCACGAGCGCAAGGTGCGTCATGCCACGCGTCACCGACAGCGGCAGCCAGCCGCGCACCCAGATCCCCAGGGCATGGGTCAGGCGATCCTGATGGATGAAGTAGTAGATGGCGTTGCCATCGCTCCAGCTCGGGCCGCTCTTGTGAACCGCGTTGAACCAGTAGACGATCGCCCACTGCAAGAGCACGGCGAAGAACGCGAGGGAGTAGTAAGGCCGCCGGTCCGGTGCGCCGAGCTGCGTCCCTCTGGCCTGCTCTGGGGGCTCCAGGTCCCTGCCTGGCGAGCGTTCTCGCAACGTTTTCCGCACGGCATCAATGCTGAAGCGTCGCCCCAGCGGCAAGAACACGGACCACAGGGTGATCAGGTTCACCATCACCCAGCCGCCGTTCTCCAGCGCGATGTTGCGCGAGTTCAGGCTGGTGGTGAGCACCAGCGCCAGCACGTGCATCACCCGGGTGTGCCAGCCCACCAGCAGCCCAAGGGCGATGCAAAAGTGCACGACCAGGAGCAGCTTCACCTCTCCCGGCGTACTGAATGCGTGATAGATCGAGAACAGGTGCGCGCTCATCGGGCGGAAGAGCGCGAAGTGGTTCGGGAGCCAGCCGGTGTTGCTGTAGAACTCCTCGACATTGGGCCAGCGGCGCGCGACGTCGAAGCAGATCAACACGCCCAAGAAGACGCGAAACAGGCCCATCGAGCGTGGGTCCGCTTCGAGATAGACACGCTTCAAGTGGGCCAGGAGCCACCGCATGGCCGGCACTATAGCCGCCAAACTTCGACGACCCGCCAGACGAGTGAGGAGGCCGTGGTAAAAGGCGAGCACCCCACCTCCCCGCGCTGTGTACTCCCTCACCCCGTTCAACGTCGCCGCCATGATCACCGCAGGAATTGCGGCGGGTGTGCTCAACGTCATGGCCGGGGGCGGCTCGATGTTCACGCTTCCGGTGCTGATGCTGCTGGGGCTCCCAGCGTCCGTGGCCAACGGCACCAACCGCGTGGCCGTGCTGATGCAGTCTCTCAGCGGGGTGTATGCCTTCCAGAAGAGTGGCAAGCTAGATGGTAAGGCTGTCTTACCAGTATTGCTACCGACCGCGATCGGAGCCCTCGTCGGCTCGTTCTCCGCATCCCGCTTGCCCGAGAGCCTGCTCAAGCCGATCCTGCTGGGCACCATGGTCGCCATGGCCACGCTGCTCGCGGTCCGGCCCAAGGCCATCTCGGCTCCCAAGGACGCAGACCCCAAGAGCGCGCGGTCTGTCGCGGGTTTCGTGGGGCTGTTCGTCGCGGGGCTCTACGGCGGCTTCATTCAGGCAGGGGTCGGCTTCATCTTGCTCAGCGTCTTCGGCGGTATTTTGCGCTACGACCTGGTGCGCGCCAACGCCCTCAAGCTGACCTGCACGGCGATCTTCGGCGCCGTGGCGCTGGTCGTGTTCATTCAGGCAGGCCAAGTGGTGTGGATCCCTGGGCTGATCCTCGCGGCGGCGAGCGTGGTGGGGTCGATCATCGGCGTACGTATTGCCGTACGGATCCCACTTTCCGCCATCCGCTGGGTGGTCTTCGGCGCCGTGTTGCTATCTTGCATCGGCGCCTACTTCAAGTAGCCGCGGTCCACGCATCAGCAAGCCGCCAGCCTCGAGTGGGCTGCGCTCAGCCGGCGGGCGCACCCACCAGCTCACCCGAAGCATCGTACGTTCCCTTGAGCACGCCGAGCAGTGTGCCTTCCTCGCCGAATAGCCGCTCGTCCCACTCCTCGAGCAGCTCCGTCGTGTCCCGATCACTCGGGTGGAAGCCGGGCCGGAAGTAGTCGAGGTACGGCATGAGCAGCTTGCGGAAGAGCCCCGGCTTACCCCAGAAGAAGTTCAGGTTGGAGAGCCAGCGCCGCGGCTTGAACAGCTCACCCGCCCGATACGAGAGCCGAATATGCACCTCGCTGGCAACGACCACGAAGATTACGCTGGTGACCAGCATGGTGCCGACGCGGATGGGGTAGCTGCCGCCTACCGCACGGAACACGTCGAAGGCAACGCTCTTGTGCTCGCTCTCCTCCAGAGCGTGCCACACCCAGAGGTCGCGCACGCTCTCGTGGATCGCCGCTCTGTGACGGTCCGTCTCGAGCAGCTGTTCCCCGAGGATCGCCGTGAAGTGTTCGAGGGCACACGTCACCGCCAGCTGTACGATCGGCGGGAGCTTGCGCTGCGCGCGATTGAGCAGCGCGGCGACCTCGGCCTCGAGCCTTGGCGCGCTGTCCAGACCATGCTCCAGCAGCATCTCGTTGAAGGCGCGGTGCTCCTTGCCGTGCATCGACTCCTGACCGATGAAGCCGGCCACCTGATCGAGCAGCTCGGGATCGGTGATACGCGAGGTGCCGTTCCGCGGCTTGGTGAAGTGCTTGACCGAGTTGACGAAGAACTGTTCGCCCTTGGGAAAGAGCAACGAGAGCCCGTCCCAGAACAAGGTCAAGTGCAGGTCCCCGGCGTACCAGTCGCGGGGCACCGCAGCGGGGTTGAACTCGAAGTCCAGCCGGCGGCGCAGGATCTCCCGCTTCTCAGACTTGCTGGTAGCTACCCGTGTCATCGTGCTTCCTCCTGATGCTGCTTCGAGAGACCGGTGCGCTGCTTCGAGAGACCGGTGCGCTGGTTCGAAAGAACCACCTAGAGTGAGCTTTACGCAGTGCGGCGACTTTCGGCAGGTCAACGGGGGCCGAAGTCTTGTCATCTCGGGCCAGCCGCTGTCACATGGCACCCCATGTTCGATCTCCCCGGCGCCTATGCTTTGCAGCTGATCGAGCTGGTTGGGCGCTGGAACGTGGGTCCCGACGACCTCACCAAGGGCCTGGAGCTAGGTGACCTGCAGAGTCCGGCCACGCGCGTCGACCTGCTCAAAATGCGCAAGCTGATCAGCCGCGCCATGCGTATGACCGGCGAGCCCGCCCTTGGTTTCCACATGGGAATGCAGATGCGCCTGTCGTGGCACGGCTTCCTCGGCTTCGCGGCCATGACCGCGAGCAGTGTGCGCGACGCGCTGATGCTCGCAGAGAAGTTCGGCGGCACCCGCACCACGGCGTTCGGCTTGGAGGCCCACGAAGAGGGAGAAACCGCCAGCCTGCTCTTGGTCGAACACGTCCCACTCGACCCACTGCGGGAGTTCGTGACCTTCGCCTTGTTCGTTGGTCTGGTGCGCATCGGGCAGGACCTCACGGGTGAGCCGCTGACAGGCATGGCCGACGTCGCGTTCCCCGAGCCCGACTACTTCGAGCGCTTCGGGCACTTGCTCCCGGGCGTCGTGCGCTTCGGCCAGCCGCAGAGCCGGCTGGTGTTCTCGAGCGCAATCCTGGACCTACCGCTGGTCACCGCGGATCCGGTCGCCACGCGCCTCGCTCGGGAGCAGTGCGAGCGGGAACTGCAGAGCGTCTCCCAGGAGGTGCGCCAGGATCCCTTCGTCAGCCGCGCCCGTCAGCTGATGAAGGCCGAACAGCAAGGCTTCCTCTCCGCAGAGCGGCTCTCCGAGGCCCTCGCTGTTTCCCCACGGACTTTGAAGCGCAAGCTTGCGGATCAGGGCACCAGCTACAGCGAGCTGCTGGACCACCTACGACTCCAGCGCTCGATGCTGCTGCTGGAGAACGCCGAGCTCAGCGTCCAGGAGATCGCCGATCGCGTCGGCTACTCGGACACTGCCAATTTTACCCGCGCCTTCAAGCGCTGGACCGGGCTCACCCCTCAAGGCTTCCGCCAGCGCTAGCCCACTCTGCGGAACTTCGGCGTTCGCCTCCACCAGTGCTCTTCTGGGGGGAGGCGCGGAGCACAGAAGCCCGGGCTGGCCCCACAGGCTCAGAACAGCCAGAACTTTCGCTTCCGCACGGAAGTTTTGCGCGCTGGAGCGACCTCCTCCGTCACACGCTCCGTCTCCAGGCGGTCGATCAAGTCGGACGGTCCCCTGTCGAGCAGGAACTGGATCTCGTCCTCGTAGATCGGGACGACGCCATAGAAGCTGACCAGCTTGCCCGGCGCGTAGGCCCCGTCGGGGCCGCGACGGCCAGCGCTCACCCGCAGCTGCCTGAAGCCCTCGTCCACCTCCGAGGGCGGCGTGATCAGGGCGCAGCACTGCGCGGTGCTCTCGTGATATGGCCGGGGCGGATCCTGGTTGGGCACCGAGTGCCCGACACCGAGCCACGTGCCCTTGGCGAACGGGAACTGGGCGAGGTGAGCGAGCAGCGCGAAGGGCCAGGAGTACTCAGGCTCCGCGAGCGACTCCTCGTCCAGCGGCCAGGCAAAGGGCAGCGCGATCACCAGCTCCGCGAAGCGAAAGTTCTCGGGTACCCCCAGCTGAACCTGAGGTGGCACGTTCATCGGACGACGGCTCATTCCGTGGGTGATCAGGGTGTGAGCCGCCCGGTCGATGTTGGCCTCCACCAGCTCCACCGTCAGCTCGTGGTCCAGACGATCGAAGTCGGGATCCGCGGTCAGTGCCGAGAGCTCGCGCCCAAAGGCCGCCTTGCAGGCGGCGGCTTTCTCCGACGTGGAAACCTCGCCCAGATAGCGCCGAAAGTGGTGCAGCAGCGGGTCTTCGTCAGGCGGCGGCATCGAAGACTGCTTACCCCCATGGGCCCTTGCTGCCAAGCGGCGAGCCGACGCACCCGCCGCCAGGTCGAAGGCGCCGCCCTGGAGGATCTGATGTGTCGAAAGACCTGGGCTTGTGGCAGGCTCGTCAGCCGTGAAGCGAACTTGGCGATGGGGGCCTGGGGGAGGCGTGGCGTTGGTTTGGTTAGCGACCGCGTGCGGCGGTGGCCCGGCTCCCGAAGCACCATCGCCCCCTGCGGCGCCGGCGCCCGTGAGCCCTGCCTCCAGCACTAGCCCCACGGAAACGCCAGCCGGCGCCGCCAGCTCGAGCCCCGCGCCCGACACCAAAGCCGAGTGCGAGCCACTCCAGTTCGCGATCCCCGAACCGGACACGAGCGTGGTCAAGGCGCCAGTCCCAGGCCTCGAGGATTTCGGCCAGGATCAGATGGCTCCATTTTACGAGTCACTCGCGGCCGTCGCCCGAGGCAAGCGCAAGGAGCCGCGCCGCATCGGCATCTACGGCGACTCGAACATGACGCGAGACTTCATCACGGGTCAGCTGCGTCGCGAGCTGCAGAAGCTGTTCGGCGACAGCGGCCACGGCTACATCGGGCTGGCGCGCCCGTGGAGCTGGTACCTGCACATGGACGTGCGGCACAATTTCGACAAAACCGCATGGAAACCCTTCAACATGGCGACCACTCAAGTCGCCGATCGCTACTACGGCTTCGGCGGGATCGCTCCGCAGAACATCCAGTCAAAGGCCCGCACCTGGGTCGCCACCGCGAAGGAGGGTTCTCCGGTGGGGACCAAGCTGGACCACGTGGAGATCTACTACCTGAAGAAGCCCAAGCACGGCAGCTTCGAGGTGCTGGTCGACAAGAAGCACTTCGCAGACGTCGACACCGCAGGTCCCGAGGTGGAGGCTGGGCGCCTGGTGTTCGACTTACCCGAGGGTCCTCATCGCATCGACATCGTGACCGGGCCAAAGCTCGTGCGATTGCTCGGCGCGGTCCTCGAGCGCAAGACGCCCGGTGTGGTCGTGGACTCGATCGGCATTGGAGGTGTCAACAGTGAGCTGCTGGCGCGGGCCGATCGGGATCTGGTGATCCAGACACTGAAGATGCGCAAGCACGAGCTCTTCGTGTTGCTCACCGGGGCCATCGAGCCTGACTCCCCCAAGCATGGGGCGGCCATGAAGGAGGTCATCGAGCGCCATCGCGAGGCCCGCCCAGGCGTCCCTTTCATCCTGATGAGCCCTCCAGATCTCGCCGGAGGCTCCCTCAACGCCCCGACCAAGAGCGTGCGCATCAATCAGGTCGCCAAGGCCAAGCTCAAGACTGCGCGGGAAGCCAAGACCCTGTTCTGGGACTTCCGCGGGGCAATGGGTGGCGAGCAGTCCATCGTGAATTTTGCACAGCACAAGATGGCCTGGACCGACTTCATCCACCTCACCGAGCCCGGCGGTAGGCTGATGGGCAGGCGCTTCGCGATCGCGCTCTTGAGAGACTTCAGGCGCTATCTGGGCCAGCACCCCAGCGCAGGGTGCGCCTACGAGCCCGCCACGGCAGCCGACGAATAGCGTGGATTTCCGAGGAGTTACCCTCACCCCCGATCCTGCACCAAACACTCGTTTGGCAAACCGCGGCTGCTCCGGCATGCTCTCGGCATGCCCCCCACGCAAGTCCGAAACCCGCGAGCGCTAGCCCAGCGCGGCGACGCTCATCTCCTCGCGGATATTTTCCACAAGGGTAACTCACGGCGCCTCGCCAGCTGGTTGGCGGTGCTCTGTCTCTGCCTGGGCGGCTGCCTGGTCGCCTGCGGAGGCGACGATGAGTCCGGCTCGAGCAACGGTGGGTCGGGGGCGCAGGGCGGCAGCGGCGGCGCTGGTGGTAGCGCTGGAGCGAGCGGCAGTGGCGGGACCGCGGGCAGCGTGGGGCTGCTCGACGGCGATTGCGACCCTCTCGTCCCCGAGTACTGCACCTTCCCGTTTCCCTCCAACGTCTGGCTGCGGGACGACCCGACGACGCCGACAGGCAAGCGAGTCAACTTCAAGTCAGCGAGCCTGCCGAAGAGCCGCAGCGGTACCGAGACCACCGTCGATAGCCTGAACCTCTCCGACGGCTTCTCCGCGGGCACTGCGCTGATGGCCTACCTGCCTGGAGCGACGACGACGGGCCTGCCGACTCCCCTCGACATCGAGCGATCGCTGACCCTGGACAGCCCGACGCTGCTCGTGGACGCCGAGACGGGCGAGTTGGTGCCCCACTTCTCCGAGCTCGACGTGGGCGCGAAAGCCCCGGAGGATCAGGCGTTCATGATCCGCCCGGCGGTGCGCCTCAAAGACGGCGCGCGCTATCTGGTGGCGATCCGCCACGTGGTGGACTCCGCTGGCTCACCCGTCCCTCCGAGCCCTGCGTTTCAGGCGCTGCGCGACGGCACTGCCAGCGACGACGGCAGCGTCGAGCTCAGGCGGGAGCTCTACGCTGACGTCTTCGAGCGCCTGACGAGCGCAGGTGTCGACGTGAAGGACTTGCAGCTGGCGTGGGACTTCACCACCGCGAGCGCCGAGAACAACACCGCGCGCATGCTGCACATGCGGGATGCGGCGCTGGCTGAAGTCGGATCTCAAGGGCCGAGCTACACGATCGACGACGCCCAGACCGACGTGAACGAGGACATCGCCATCCGAGTCGAAGGCAAGATCCAGGTGCCGCTGTTCCTCGACAAGCCGGAGGCTGGGGGAGTGATGCAGCTCGACGCCAGCGGGCTCCCGCAGAAGACGGGGGACGCTGAGTACCCCTTCGTGTTGATCGTGCCGAAGAGCGCCACCGTCGACGACCCAGCAACGGTCATGTGGTACGGCCATGGCCTGCTGGGCGAGCGCTATGAAGCTGAATCTTTCGGAGATCTAGCGAATCAGTACAACTACGCCATCGTGGCGACGGACTGGTCGGGCATGGCGTCCGACGATGTCGACAACATCGTCGGCATCATCACCGGTGGCGACATCGGTCAGTTCCGCTCGGTACCAGACAGGCTGCAGCAAGGTTTCTTGAACGCGTTGCTGGCGACGCGCATGGCAGGCAACGGCTTCTCGCAAGATCCCCTGGTGATGCAGAACGGCAAGAGCCTGATCAAGAGCGACGAGAAGGTGTACTTCGGGGGGAGCCAGGGCGGCATCTTCGGCGCCGTGTACATGGCGCTGAGCACCGACGTGACTCGCGGTGTGCTCGCGGTGCCCGGTCAGTCGTACAATCTGCTGCTCCAGCGCAGCGTCAACTTCGACAGCTTCATCGCGTTGATGCGCGTCACCTATCCGTCTCAGCTGGACATCCAGATGGCGCTCGCGCTGGTGCAGATGGAGTGGGACCGCGCCGAGCCGAACGGCTATTCCCACCGGGCGACCACCAATCCGCTCCCCAACACGCCCGAACATCAGGCGCTGCTACTGGTCAGCATCGGGGATCACCAGGTCTCGACGCTGGGCGCCCACATCATGGCTCGCGCCATGGGAGCCAAGAACCTGGCCCCCGTGAACCGCAGCGTATTCGGCCTCGAGGAAGCGACAGGGCCGTTCACGGGCTCGGGCATCATCGAGTACGATTTCGGTCTCCCCCCCGAGCCCATCACCAACGAGCCGATGCGTGAAGGGGAAGACCCTCACCCGCGTATCCGCGAGGTACCGTCTGCCGGTGAGACCTTGAACAACTTCCTGCGCACCGGTGTCGTGGACGCCACCTGCGGTCCTTGCGGGCTCACGCAGTAGTCCTCTCCCCCCGCAGACTACTTGCGGGGCGCTTGCTCGCCGCGGCGCTTGGCTTCGTCTTCGGCTTGCTGAAGCGCCTCGCCTTCAGGCCCTTCCACCGCTTGCTTGGCGCGCTGGGCGGCGCGTTCTGGGTTCCCTTGCTCCTGGTACTGCGCCAGGTCCTTCTGGTAGCGGTGGGTCGCGCTGTAGCTCCCCTCGCCTTCGACCTGGGTCTGCTTGCTCGAGTTCGTTTCAGTCGTTGTCATACGGTTCCTGTCCTTTCTTGGGGTTGGGCCTGACTGGGGTTGGGCCCGAGTGAACCCCTGAACCAACGGGCTCCATTCAAGACACGTGCCCAGTTTGACTTCCGCGAGGAACGCGGTGGTGGGCGGCGCGTGACGAGGCGAGCGTGTACGCCCTTCCGCAACACTTGAGGCGCCACGCCGCCACTCTGCGTGAAGGCCCAGTCGATCCTGGGGCAGCGAGAGGCTCGAAGGGCGTGGCACGGTCGCTGCAAGGCGCTCCGAGAGCGCCCGGATCGGCGCCTAGCCACTCAAAGGAGAGCAGCATGACCACACACAAGGTCGTTTTTGGCGCGTTCAAGACGCCTGCTGGCGCGCAGAGCGCCGTTCACACCCTCGAGAGCCACGGCTTTTTGCACCGTGACATCAGCGTCCTGATGACTGAATCCGCACGGCAACATTTCGCCACGGTACAACAGAACACCAAGGGCCCGGAAGGCGCCGCGGTAGGCGGCGTGGCGGGTGGTGTAGTGGGTGCCATCGCCGCGGGCCTGACCGCAGTGGTCACGGTCGCGGTGCCGGGGCTTGGTCTGCTCGCAGCCGGGCCGGTCATGGCCGTGCTGGCAGGCGCCAGCGCTGGCGCTGCTGCTGGCGGTCTACTCGGCGGACTGATCGGCCTCGGGCTGACGGAGCACGAGGCAAAACTCTACGAAGCCACCATCCGCGGCGGCGGAGTCGTGGTCGCCGTCGACACCCGCACCCCCGACGAGACCAAGCGGGCCAAGCACGTGTTCGATGAGGCCGGTGCGCTCAAGGTGAACACCGAGCGGGGCAAGCCTGCAGACGTCTCCCCGCCTGCGTACAACTACTGAGCTGCGACGTTGGCTTCGCCGGGCGTCGGCTGGGTGAGCGTGAAGGGACCGGTACCGTCCGGGATGCGCCCGTAGGTGTCTCCGTCGGGAATCGCATCTGCACCGAAACCGGTGTAAGCGATCACTTCCGTACCATTCAGCAGGAAGCCCGCGTCCCCCTTGGAAGCGCTCAGCTTGAAGCCGATGTGGTAGCAGGAGGTGACGTTGCCGATGCAGGTCGATTGAATGTCCGGCGAAGGCGTCTGGTCGCCCAGTAGCAGGAGGAAGCCTCCCGGAGCGATCTGCGCCCCGGGGCCAAACGTAATGCCCTCACTCGAGTCCGGGCAGCCATCGTCGCCGAGGTCCGCGACGGTGAGTCCGCTCAGCGAAACGGTGACGCTGCCCGGGTTGTAGAGTTCGATCCACTCGTCGTCGGCCGACATCTCGTTCACCACCACCGAGACGCTAGCGGCGTTCGTGAGCCCGCACTGCGCTGCCTCGGGGAAATCGACTCCGCCAGAAGAGCCGCCGCTGCCGCCTTGGCCGCCTCCCGTCCCGCCCTGAGCGGAACCTCCGCTGCCACCCTGACCGCTGCCAGCGCTGCCGCCTTGGGCGCTGCCGCCCTGAGACGCCCCGCCCTGTCCGGTCCCGCCGCTGCCGCCCTGGGCGCTACCGCCTTGCGCCCCGCTGCCTCCCTGCGCCCCGCTACCGGCGTCGTCTTCGGTGCTCTCGGAGCACGCAACGCCACTCAGGCTCAACGTCCCCGCGAGCATTCCCAAAGCAATTCGGTACCACATAGCTCAATCTCCTCGTCTGGCTAGAAAGCGACTCGCGTGATCGCACGAGCTTCCAAGTAGTCACTGTCAGGTAGCGCGGCTTGCGCCTCGTCGCTGGGTAGCGATCGCGTTACCGCAAGGAAGGTCTGCAGCGCAGGATCGAACTCCCAACCCATTGCGCCCGTCAGGTTGAGTATCGAGTCGTCAGTCGCTGTGCTGCGCCGCCAGTTGCTCGCTCGGAGCGCGGCAATCAAGCCCTTCCAAGGCTTTAGGTTCGCGAATCCGTCGATCATCCACGAGCGCGTGGAGCCGCTATCTCGCAGCCCCCAGGCATAGATAAAGCCCGCACCGGCTCGCAAGAACGTGCCCTGCCAGAGCAGCGCACCGGTAGCGCGGTCCGAGCGCGATAGCCCGGTGCCCGTGGAGCCTTTGGTGTAGCCCGCAAACAAGGCGAACGCCCGGAACATCCCCGAGGAAACAGGATGAATGCTCGCGGCGAGCTCGAAGTTCTTGCCGCGGTTCAGCTCACGGTTCGTGTAGCCCTCACCGTTGTACGCTGCCACTCCGATCCAGCCGTGGCTCGAGTCCTCTTCCGGGCCGCTCCCAGGCAGCAACACACGCACGCTCCCGCCGACATCTGCGGGCGACAGCAGCCCCGCTTCCTCTTGTGGCGCAGCGCCCACCGCACGCAGCATCCAGGTGCCCTCGAGCTCTGGCAGGGTGAGGGTAGGAACCAAGCCGGCGTTCACCTCGAGCCAAGGGACCCCACGATAGCCGCCGTAGCCCTCGCGCAACCGCGCGACCAGGCTGTCCCCCGAAACGCCCACCAACGCGCCGTTCTCGGCGGAGCGCACGGCTTCCAACAGGACACGGCCCATCACCTGATCCGTCTCAGCCGTCAGCGACAGGTGGACACGCGGCACGTCGAACTCGTGAAACCACTCGGAAGAGCTGGCACCGGCGGCGTCTTGAGTTTCCGTGCGGCGATATGCGTACTGAGCAAAGACCTCCAAGCCAGGGGTGAGGGTCACACCTTCCAGCTTGCGGCCAGCGCTCGTCGGCGGAGCCGCACGGCCCTCATAGGTCGGAGCGGCAGACACATCTTCCACAGGTGTTGGCGCCGGCTGCGCCGAAGCCAGAGCGGAAAACACACAGGGCATGAGCCCGAGCAAGATCCCAAGGGGTCGCATGGTCAGTTCAAGGAGCCGTAGGTTCAGGGGGTGAGGGGGGAACGCCGAGCAGCGCCGCGAGATCTGGAGAGCCACCGGAGCCCGAGCGCGGCACGCCAAGGTCCGGTCCCAAGTCGTTCAGCGCTCGTCGCATGTGATGCGACAACACCAACTGACGCGCTCCCGCCGTGCCGGCGAGCTTGCCGATCTGGGACGGCGCAGCATGCAGATGTCGGAGCCCCGTCGCCCCTTCCGGAACGGCATGGTGCATGACCAACAGGTCGACACC
>JAUILJ010000136.1 GCA_030433055.1 Polyangia bacterium | reverse complement strand
GCGCGCGGTGGACATCGGCGTCACCCTACCGCTCGACGTGGTGCGCCGCTGGAACGCGGAGTACGCTGGCGAGGCAGCGGCCAAGCGTTACTCCAGCGCGGTCGTGATGATGGATGATCCTGGCGCCACCAGCCGCGTGATCGAGCGCGGCGCGAACCTCGATTTGGTCCCCACGGACACCCGCGCGCGCGACGTCAGCGTGTTGATCAGCGGCGTGCTCGCGTTGATGGTGCTCGTCGCCAGCGTGATCTTGCTGGTCGGCGCCCTCAACATCTCCCACACCTTCCGCGTGATGGTGGCGGAGCGCGCGGGGGAGATCGCCCTCTACCGCGCCCTGGGCGCCAGCGCCTCGGACATGCGCCGCTGGTTGTTCGGCTTGGCCATCGTGGTCGGGAGCCTCGGCGGCCTCGCAGGCTGCCTGGTGGCCTTCCTGGGCGGTGCGATCGCCGACTGGCGCGCCGCCAAGGATCTCCCCGACTTCCCCTTCAAGCCCGACAGCTTCTTCGACTACCCGCCCTGGCTGCTTGCTCTGGGCGTGGGCTTCGCGGTGCTCTTCGCGTTGCTCGGCGCCTTGGGGCCTGCATTGCGAGCCGCCAAGACGGATCCCGCGAGCGCCCTGGGTCGCCCCGTGTGAGGCCCAGAGCGATCGTGCGAACATGCAGCCATGAGCCGAGCCACCGCAGACCACGACCTGACTCGTCAATGCGGTCGCTTGATTCTTGGCGGGTTTGGGGGTGAGGAGCTCCCGAGCGACTACGCGGCAGCACTGGCAAAGGGGGAGCGTGGCGGCGCGATCTTGTTTCGCCGCAATCTGAGCAGCCCAGCTCAAGCCCTGAGCCTCACCAAGCAGATCCACGCGGCAATGAAAGGCTCCGGCGGCGCACCGGCGCTCGTCGCCATCGATCAGGAGGGCGGCCGCGTGCGCCGCCTCAAGGCGCCGCTGCTGGAGCTGCCGCCGATGAAGGTGCTGGGCGCCCACTGGGGTGCCCCGGCGCTGGAAGCCCTGGGTAGCGCCGTTGCAAGCGAGCTGCTCGCCTGCGGCTTCAACTTGAACTTCGCTCCGGTGCTCGACACAGACAGCAACCCGGCAAACCCCGTGATCGGCGATCGCGCCTTCTCTGCCAGCCCGAAGGCTGTTGCGGAGCTTGGCCTCGCCTTCGCGCGCGGGCTCTCAGCGGGCGGCGTGAGCCCCTGCGGCAAGCACTTTCCCGGCCACGGCGACACCGCGAGCGACAGCCACCTCACGCTGCCGCGGCTCCCCCACGCCCTCGAGCGCTTGCGAGACGTCGAGCTGGTTCCTTTCCGCGCGGCATCCCAAGCGAAGCTCCCGAGCCTGATGACCGCGCACATCGTGTTCGAGGCACTCGAGCCCGAGCTACCTGCCACGCTGAGCCCCAAGGTCGTCACCGGAGTGCTCAGGAACGAGCTCGGCTTCCAGGGCGTGGTGTTCAGTGATTGCCTGGAGATGCAGGCGATCAGCGACACTTGGCCGGCCGCGGAGGCCAGCGTCTTGGCCGTCGCGGCAGGCTGCGATTGTGTGCTGATCTGTCACCGCATGGATCGCCAGGACGCGGCCCTCGAGGCGCTCGTGAATGAGTGCCAGCGGAGCCCCGTGTTCCGCGCTCGGGTGGCTGAGGCGGCCTCACGGCTGGAGGCGCTAGCTCGGGCCTTTCCCCCTCACCCCCAAACGCTCGAACACCTGGAAGCGCTGTTTCGACGCCATCGGCGTCTGCAAGCGCAGCTGGATCCGCTGATCCACACGGCAGAGGAGCGCGACCCTACGGAAACGTGATGTCTGCTAGCATGCGGGCATGAAATGCAAAGCACTTGGAACCGCAGTCGCGCAAATGCGAGAAACCCCGCGAGGCCTGAGCCGCGCGGGGTTTCGTTGCTTGGTGCTGCTGAAGATCAGCCCGCGCCAGCTTCGCCGCTCGCCGAAGCGCTCGCCGACACCGACACGTTGATGCTGACCGAAGCGTCCACCTGGGCCTTGAGGGCACCAGCCACACACGCACCGACCTTGAGCGCCGCCTCGCCGCCGCCCTTGACGACAGCCTGCAGACCCTCGACCGACGCCTTCACGCTGGCCACGGCGCCCTCTAGCTTGCCCTTCATGCCCAAGGTGACCTTGAGCAGCGCGGGCAGGTTCTTCTCGATGGCAGCCTTGAGCTTGCCGGCCGCCTCAGCGTCCGCCGCACCCTCGAGCTTCACGCTCACGCGCGCGGGCACGCAGTCAACCTTGGCGCTCACCTTGGCGTCGCAGTTGGCCTTGCACTCAGCGCTCATCTCCGGGGGCTTGATCTCGCCGGAGCACTTGGGGGCCTCCATCTTCACGTCGCAGGAGCCGCTGCAGGTGCCCTTGCACTCGCCGCCGGCCTTGGCCGTGCAGCTCGCGTCACAGGTACCGCCGCACTCGCCGCCGCACTTGCCCTCGCCAGAAGCGGAGCACTTGCCCTCGCAGGTGCCGGCACACTCGGCGCCGCCCTCACCCTTGGTGGCCTTGCCGTCGCACTTGCCGTCACACTTGCCGCCGCACTTGCCGCTGAAGTCAGCCGAGCAAGAGCCGGAGCAGGTGCCACTGCAGGAGCCGGAGCACTCGGCGCCAGCTTCCATCGTGCACTCGCCCTCACACTTGCCGCCGCACTGGCCGCTGATCTCGCCACCCTCGCACTGCACCTCGGCAGAGCCGGGTGAAACGCTCGCGTCGCAGGAGCCGGCGCACTCGGCCATCGCGTCCATCGAAGCGCTGCACTTCGGGGGCACGACGTCGACCTTGAGGCTACCCGAGGCCTTCGCCTTCACCTCGCCCAGCACCTTGACGGCGGCTTGGCAGGCGGCTTCCGCCTTCTTGCCAGGGCCGTCTTCGGCGGGCTTGGTGTCTTCCTCGCTGGCACCGAGATCCATGGCCAGGTTGGCGCAAGCTGCGGCAACCTCACCCTCGACCTCGACGGCCAGGTTCTGCAGGTTGGCCGAGGCCTGGAGGCCAGCCTTGACCTTGCCCTCGAGCTCGCCCTTGAGGCCGAAGGATGCGCTGGCAATCGCTTCCGCATCCGTGGGGCAATCGCCGGGCATGCCGGGGACACCGGGCACGCCGGGTAGGCCACCACAGTTGATGAGAGCTGGTGACAACACCAGAGCCGAGATTCCGATCAGCCGATTCACGTTCCGCCTACGCATGTTCCTAAAACCTCCTCGGGCCCAACCCTGGGCCGTACAACTCAGCGCCCCATCTCCCCAGCATCACGACGACGCTGGCTCCTCGATGTGACTTCAATCCCTCAAATCGATCTCGTCCGAGGGGCGGGAAGATCCGACACCTCGGCTAAGCATTGCAACCCTTATTCGTGGGGGTTTGCCCGGGGCTTCCCTGGTAAGGCTCCTCGTGGTTCGGGCGCTTGCCCTGATTGGGAACCGTACTGGGTTGAGACCCTGGGCGCGCTTTTCGCCCCATTCCGCCACGTTGTAAAGAGCCAGTTTCCGCGGGACCACAAATTTGCGCGGTCAGCCACCAGCGCTGAACTCGATAGACCTGCTCACCCACTTCATTAAGCGCACGCTTTCCACGTGCCCACGGGCTCGCGGCAGGGTTCGGCGGCGGCCAGACCTGCGGTCGTGAGAGCTGAACTGGATCCTGGGTAAGCAAGCGGCGTTTCCGAGCTAGGGTGGTCAGCGCGCCCTGCTCTTAGCCAACCCTGGCGGCAGCGCACGATCCCCCACCCAACTCAGGCCTAGACGCCCAAACCGCTCAGACCGGCTCAAGAAAATCGACCGGAGCTGGCCCGCGAACCCAGGCATTCTCGGGGCAATTCGCGAACTTGTCGCTCCAGGGGTGAGGCTCCGCATGAACCTGGATTTCCACACCGGCATACCCCGCGTATCTGCCGGAGTTCCGGGGTGCGGACCGAGCAAGGCCTCACAACTCTACGGCTCAGGGCCTCGTTGACCGAGCGCCTCACGCCGATACAACGCCGCGGCTCAACCCGGGCGGGCGCCCGCTAACACCTCATTTGGTGTCGGGGTCGAACGGCAGCGGGATCTGTTTCAACGCCGTTGCACCCAGGGAGGGCTTCGCCCCGCTCTTCTGCAGCAGGTTCTGCTCGCGGGCGATGTCCGCGTCCATCACCTCTGGGTTGTCGAGTGCGAAAGCCAGCGCGTCCATCACCTTCGCGGGGCCCAGCTGAGGATAGCGCTTGAGCAACGTCTCGAGGGTCGCGCCATTGCGATAGAAACCAAACAGGCGCCGCACGGGAACGCGTGAGCCAACGACATACGGACTGCCGGCGAGCACCTTGGGATCCACCCGCACGTGGGGGTGCGGCACCAGGACGATCGGAAGACTCACACTCGTTCCTCGGCACTCTCTCGCGACATGCGCAACGCGCGCGACATCGAGGCTCACGCTACGCGAGGCGCGAGCCTGCTGTAAAGACTGCTCGGGTGATGCGCCATTCGGCGCGCGCATTCGTGCGCAGCGGCTCGGTCAGCCGAGGAGCTTGCTCATCACTCCGTCGACGGTGAGCCCGAAATGCTTGGCGAGCTCCTTGTCCGGCGCCGACGCCCCGAAGTGCTCGAGGGAGATGCACACGCCGTCTTCGCCCACCCAGTGCCGCCAAGGCAGCGCGCGGCCCGCTTCGAGGCTCACCCGCTTCCCGCTTCCGAGCAGCGCCTTGCGCTCGCTGGCGTCCAGCGCCTCGAACAGCTCGAGGCAAGGGACGGACACGACTCGCGCGGTCTTGCCGCGGGCGCCGAGCGCCGCAGCGACGTCCACCGCGAGCCCGACCTCGCTGCCGCTGGCCATCAAGCAGTAGTCCGCGTCGGCGGGACCCGAGAGCGCGTAGGCGCCCTTCGCGACCGCGCTCACGTCGACGCCGTTCGCGCGCTGAAGCTCCGGCAGCTTCTGACGCGAGAGCACGATCGCGGTCGGCCCCGAGGTGCGCTCCATGGCGTGGGCCCAGGCGAACGCGCACTCATAGGCGTCCGCGGGACGCACCACGTGGAGGTTCGGGATCAGGCGCAGGGAAGCCAGCTGCTCGATCGGCTGATGGGTGGGACCGTCCTCACCCAGCAGCACGCTGTCATGAGTGAACACGTAGATCGCCTGCTGCTCCATCAGCCCGGCGAGGCGGATCGCGGGCCGCATGTAGTCGCTGAAGATCAGGAACGTCGAGCCAAACGGGACGAAACCGGAGAGCGCCAGGCCGTTCATGATCGAGCCCATGGCGTGCTCACGGATGCCGAAGTGGAGGTTCCTCCCGGAAAAGGCTCCGGGGGCCACGTCGTCGGCGCCTTTGATCGTGGTCTTGCAGCTGCCGGCGAGATCCGCCGAGCCGCCGACCAGGCGGGGGCACAGCTCGGCGACTCGTTGCTCGACCCGGGCCGCGATGGAGCGCGTCGCGTCGGCCTTGACCTCGAGGCCTTCACACAGCCGTGGGAGCAGGCTCTCGGCAGACCTGGCGCCGAAGAACGTGTCGAAGGCGCGCTTGGCGTCCCCGCTCAGCTTCGCCGCCCGCGCTCGCCAAGCCTGATACACCTCGAGGTTCTCCGCCTTACGTGCCGCGAACACTTCGCGCGCCTCAGGGGCGATACGGAAGTGCTCGTTCTCGGGCCAGCCAGCGTTCTTCTTCGCCCCCTGAATCTCGCTCTCTCCCAGCGGGGCGCCGTGAGCGTCCGGCGTGTCCTGTTTGGTCGGCGCGCCAATGCCGATGTGCGTGCGAGCCACGATCAGGCTCGGGCGGCCGCTCTCGGCGACCGCGGCATCTAGTGCCGCACGGAACTGCTCGGGCGCGTGACCGTCGACGCGCTGCACGAACCAGCCGTAGGCTTCGAAACGGGCGCCCACGTCTTCCGTGAAGGTGATGCTGGTGTCGCCGTCGATGGTGATCTTGTTGTCGTCGTAGACCATCACCAGGTTGTCGAGCTTGAGGTGTCCCGCGATTGACGCGGCCTCCGAAGCCACGCCTTCCATCAGATCCCCGTCACTGCAGAGCGCGAAGACGCGGTAGTCGATCAGCGGCGCGCCGTCGCTCACCCGCGCGCCGTGGAGCTTGCTCGCCAGCGCCACACCGACGGCGTTACCCACACCTTGCCCCAGCGGGCCCGTGGTGGTCTCGACGCCCGGCGTGTGACCCACCTCGGGGTGCCCCGGCGTCTTGCTGCCCCACTGGCGAAAGTGGATCAGATCATCCAGGCTGAGGTCGTAGCCCGCGAGGTGCAGCGTGGAGTAGAGCAGCATCGAGGCATGGCCACACGACAGGATGAAGCGATCCCGGTTTGGCCACGCTGGATCTTCCGGGTTGTAGCGCAGGTGCCGCGTGAAGACGTCGACGGTGATGCCCGCTAGAGCCATGGGCGTTCCGGGGTGCCCGCTGTTGGCTTTCTGGACCGCGTCGGCCGAGAGAAACTGAATCGTGTGGACGGTTTGCTCGAAGGCGTTCGCTGTTGGCTCCATGGGGCGCGCTTTAGCGAAACGCGCCGCGTGGGGGAACCCATACCGTGCGCTGCCTCGGCGAATGGCTTCGCGCTGCCTGATCAGCGCGCCTCTCCCCCACCCCGCCGAGGTCGATCGGGGAGATCCGAAGTTCAGGGAGACTCGACGGCCCGCTGGTGCTCGGCGTAGGTGCGGCTGAAGTGGTGGCGGCCAGCGCCACGCGCCACGAAGAACAGGTAGTCGGTCTTGGCGGGAGAAACGGCGGCCTTCAGCGCGGCTTCCCCTGGGTTGGCGATGGGACCCGGCGGCAGGCCTTGGACGACGTAGGTGCTGTAGCGGTTGTTCGGGTCGCGGTTGAGCGCTGGGGTCACCTTGCCAGTGAAGCCCTTGCACGCTGGGACGCGCTCGGGTTCGGCGTAGCAGGCGTAGGCGCTGGTGGGATCCGACTGCAAAAAGCGGCGCTTTTCGAAGTCAGGCGAGTCGAGGCGGTTGTGGAACACGCTGCTGATCAGCGGGCGCTCGTCGGGCACGCCGGCTTCCTTCTCGATCATCGAAGCGAGCGTGAGGATCTCGTGCTCCCCCCATCCCCGACGTTTCACGAAGGCCGAGTCACCGAGGGTGCGCAGGCGCTTGCGTGTCTCCCGTACGAGCCGGCGGATCACGTCTTCGGGTCTGGAGTCGGCCGCGAAGTCGTAGGTCGCTGGAAACAAGTAGCCCTCGACTGATTTCGCCCGTTCGATGCCCAGCTCGTCCAGCAGTGATTGTTTCCGCGCGACAATGACGAAGTCGGGCGCGGCGCAGATCTGTGCCGCCTCGGCCCGATCAGCGATCTGAAACAGGTTCAAGCCCTCGGGAATGCTGAGCTTCTGAACGCTGCGACCGCGGCTGCGGGTCAGCCGACGCGTCAGCTCTGCGGCGCTCAAGCCAGGAGCGAGCAGGTGGGTTCCCGGCTCGATCTCCCCGGCGAACGTCAGGTACCACCCGAACAGCGTGGGGCTCTGCACCAGCCCCGCGTCGTGCAAGCGCTGAATCAGCTGGGGTCGCTGTTCGAAGGGGTCCACCTCGAAGCGCACCGCAGCGGTGGCTTCGCCCCCGGCGTGCGCCCAGAGCCAGAACGCGACTGCCGGCAGGCCAAGCACTCCCAGCAAGACGAAGAGCCCCGTCCAGCGCCTGGAAGTGGCCTTGGGACGGCTCTTGGGCGGCCCCTTGGCGCTCCGCTTGGTCCCACCCCTGGCGGGCCTGCTCTTGGAGGGCCTGGCACCGCTCTTCAGCTTGCTGGAGCGCTTCACCGGTGAAGTCACAACGCCTGGCGCTCCTTGCTGACTCCTCCCTGGCCGGGACCGTTCACGCCTCGCGCCCCCTGCGCCCATCGAGCCAGCTCTGCAGCAGCACCGCCGCCGCGGCGCTATCCACTCGGCTCTTCTGCTCGCGGCTGGTGAGGCCCTGTTCCCGGAGCCGGGCCGAGGCTTCGACCGTGGTGAGCCACTCGTCCACCAGCTCCACGGACTGACCCGAGCGCTCCGCCAGCTTGGCGGCAAACTGTCGGGCCCTGCGCGCGCTCACCCCTTCCCGGCCATCCAGCTGCCGCGGCAGGCCCACCAAGAAGCGGGTGATTTGCTCACTTTCAGCCAGAGCGCACAGCTCAGCCAAGCACCGCCCCGGCTGACGCCCATCGAGATGCGGGCGCGGGTGCGCCATCAAGCCCAGGTCGTCACTGACCGCCAGGCCGATCCGCACCTTGCCGAAATCGAGCGCTGCGACCCGCATCCGCCTCCTGTTAGCACGCTGGCCCAGCTCAGGGAGAGGCGAGAAAGCGGGGCCCTGGCGCCGGGCCGTGCGCTCGATCCGCCGATTCCCCTCACAAGGTGCGCCATCTTCCTTGACCCTCCCCCCACGAGCGAGCATAAGCCGGGCGCCCTCGCGTGGCATCGGCGAGGTATGGCTAGGTCCTCGTAACCGATGAGCTTTCGCAGTGTTCAAGGGATGTTCGACATCCTGCCCGTACAGACCAAGGGCGAGTATCCGGCCGCGATCCGAGAGTGGCAGCGGCTCGAGCGCGCCTTTCGGAGTTCGGCGGAGCTGTACGGTTACACCGAGATCCGCACGCCGCTGATCGAGCACACGAAGCTGTTCGTGCGCTCCATCGGGGACACGACCGACGTGGTGGAGAAGGAGATGTACTCCTTCGAGCGGCATCGTGATCAGCTCTGCCTGCGCCCCGAGGGCACCGCGAGCGCCGCGCGCGCCTACGTTCAGCACTCGGTGCAGGCGCAAGAGCCGGTGAGCCGCTGGTACTACCTGGGGCCGATGTTCCGCGCGGAGCGCGCCCAGCGCGGCCGCTATCGCCAGTTCTACCAGGCCGGGTGCGAGATCTTCGGCGATCCAGGGCCGGCGTGTGACGCCGAGCTGATCGAGATGCTGGTCAGTCTGTTCGAGGGCCTCGGGATCTCCGACGTCACCGTGCACCTGAACAGCCTGGGCAGCGCGGGCACCCGAGAGCGCTATCGAGACGCGCTGTTGGCCTACCTCACGCCCCACAAGGACTCGCTGTCCGAAGACTCCCAGCGCCGCCTGGAGAAGAACCCGCTGCGCGTGCTCGACTCCAAGGCACCTGAAGATCAGGCGCTGGTGGCTGACGCGCCCAAGCTCCTCGACGTACTCAGCGACGACGATCGCGAGCACTTCGAGACGCTGCAGCGCTACCTGGATGCCTACGGGGTGCGCTACGAGCTCGACCCCACGCTGGTACGCGGCCTCGACTACTACACCCGCACCTTGTTCGAGCTGAAGTCGAACAGCGGCGACCTGGGCGCCCAGAACACCCTCTGCGGCGGTGGCCGCTACGACAACATGATCAAGAGCTTGGGCGGCGCCGACGTGCCGGCAATCGGCTTCGCCATGGGCCTCGAGCGCATCTTGCTCGCCCTCGGCGAGCAAGCCACGGAGAAGACCGACAGCGTGTTCATCGCTCCTTTGGGCAAGGACGCCGTCAGCGAGGCTCTGGTACTGGGCCGCGAGCTGCGTCAGGCAGGGATCCCCACGGAAGTGGACGGCCGAGGCAACTCGATGAAGAGCATGCTGCGCCGGGCAAATCACCTGGGTTCGCGCCTGGTGTTGATCCTGGGAGACAACGAGATCGAGCGCGGCGTGGTTCAGCTCAAGGATTTCCAGAGCTCCGACGGACCGGATTCGGGATCGGGGGGTAAGGCGCAATCGGATGTGCCGCGCTCCGACATCGTGGCGCAGGTCAGCCTGCTGCTCTCCAACGGAGGCTCGATGTCCTCAGCAGGAGCCGCAACGTGAAGCGCCTCTTGGCCCTTGCAGCCCTGGCGCTCGGAGTCAGTGCAGCGGCTCCCGCGTTCGCTCAAGACCCCTACGGCGGAGGCTTGCAGCCTGGATTCGGCGGCGGTGGGCCGCCCCCAGCGCAGGCGCAACCGAAGAAGCCGCCGCCAGGCACCCCGGAGCAACACGCCGCGAGCGGCGGCGAGAGCCTGTTGCCGCCCGGAACCGAACCGTCCCTGCCGGCCAACCCGCTGCGCCTGAAGAAGAGCGTCAAGAAGCGCATCGGCACCGACTACTTCCCCGATGACGAAGAGACGGGTCGAGCCGACGCCGGCTTCGGCACCGAGGGCGAGACCGACCGCGACTTCTACGGGCTCTACTATCGAGAGCGCT
Source organism: Polyangia bacterium (assembly GCA_030433055.1). Taxonomy (GTDB): domain Bacteria; phylum Myxococcota_A; class Polyangia; order Polyangiales; family Polyangiaceae; genus JAHBVY01. The sequence goes on along the minus strand of JAUILJ010000136.1, from coordinate 2,466 downwards.
CGCACAAGTATCAGCTGACGACCGTCTTCCCCTTCTGGTTCGAGCGCAAGAAGCTCAGCCTGACGGACCCCACCAAGGTCGACCGCGCGTCGCTGTTCGGCGGGCTCTACTACAACCGCCGCAGCGCCGAGCACGCCGATGACGTGCTGTTCCCGTTCTTCTGGAACCTGCGCGACCAGGACAGCCGGACGACGGTGGTTGGGCCCTGGGTGAACCGCGAGGCTCCCGGCGAGAGCGACAACTGGTTTGCTCCGATTTACTTCACCGGGACACGGCCCGACGGCGGCTACACCATCATCCCGCCGCTGCTGACCTACCTGAACCACGACAAGCACGGCGGCTTCAACCTGATCGGCCCCGCGTTTTGCTCTTGGGAGGGTGGCCCGAGCTGCGATCCGCGCACCGCCAAGGACTTCGACCTGGGCATCGCGCCCCTCTACTTCTACGGCCAGAACGAGCAGACGAAGTACGAGGTGATCCCGCCGCTGCTCCACTACTACCGCTACAACGACCGCGATCTCTCGTGGCTCAATGTGTGGGGGCCGTACTACCGCAAGCACACCCAGGAGCGGGACTACTTCCACCTGTTGCCGCTCTACTGGCACATCTGGGGCGAAGACGAGAGCCACACCACGCTCTTCCCGTTCTACCACTACGGCCGCAAAGGCCCGCGGGAGCGCCTGTTCATCAACCCGCTGTGGCTCGACGCAACCGGCGAGAACGGCGAAAAGACCTTCGTCACCTGGGGCTATGCCCGCTACCGCGGCCGCACCCAGCTCGACATGATCACGCCGCTGTTCTGGCAGTACAGCGATCCAGACATCGGCCTCGATCAGACGCTGCTGTTCCCCTTCTACTACCGGCGCACGTCTCCGCGCGAAAACAGCATCGCGCTGTTCCCGTTCTACGGCAGCTTCAACACCTACGGCATCAGCCGCACGACCTGGATCACGCCGTTCTTCCAGCACACCTCGAGCCTCACGGGCTGGGAGACCAACATCCACCCGTTCGTCTACCTGGGCCGCAACGGCAACTCGAGCCACACCGTGCTGGCGCCCTTCTTCTGGGACTTCGCTTCCCCTGGCAGCCGCGCGACGGTGGGCTTCCCCCTCTACTGGCGCTTCAGCAACCGGGAAGAGGTCAATCAGCTCGTGGGCAACGTCTACTACCGAGAAAAGAAGCTCGGTAGCGGCCTCGACTGGGAGTTCCACATCTTCCCGCTGTTCAGCTACGGCGAGACGCCGGACGGTCACTGGTGGAACGTGCTGTACGGTCTGGCTGGGTACACCCGCCAGGGCCAGACCACGAAGATGCGCACCTTCTGGATCCCCATCACGCTGAGTGAGCCAGCCAAGGCGATCCAGGGCACGCGCTTCTAGCGCCCGACGCTGCGCGGGCCGGCGAAGCGAGCACTGCTCCGTCACAAAACCGATACACGTTCGTTACAAAACCGAGGCCTCCGTGGCACCCTTGAGGGATGCGGACGGCGTGGCTTGGGTTGATTGGGCGGCTTGTGTTGGTGGGTGCGGCGCTGCCGCTCGTGGGCTGCGGCTCCGAGGGGGAAACCTCTCAGGCGAGCAGCAAGGCGCCTTCCTACGCGATCACCGAGCAGCGCTACACCACGCTGCAGCAGGTGTGGTGGCCCAAGCAGGTCCCCGCGAGCACCCAAGACGAACGCACCGCAGGCACGTTCAAGATCACGGACATCGACCGCTACGCCGACGTGGGGATCGGCATCGAGAAGGGCCCTGGGGAGCCGTGGATCGAGCACGACGAGCTCGCCGCCGGGTGGCAGGATCACACCCCAGGCGCGCGCAGGAGCCTGCTCTTTTTCTGGCACTCTTCGGATCCTCAGGTCGTGGACGAAGAGAGCCCAATTCGCCTGGAGGGAGTGACCGGGCTGTCCGTCGGCAGCACCTATCGACCCCAGGATCACCTCGCCACTCAGGCCTTCGAGAGCCAGGTGCGCACCGTACGCGCGATCATGGAAGATCTGCAGCGCCCGCTGGACTTCACCATCATCACGGGTGATCTCGCCGACGGCGGGCAGCGCAACGAGCTGAGCTGGGTGTTCAAGATCCTCGAGGGCGGCACCGTCGACCCCGACACGGGTAAAGACGATGACCCCGTGAAGGGCCCGGGCAACGACTACAACGACCCTTACGTTTCCCTGGGGATCGGAATGCCCTGGTACGTCACGATCGGCAATCACGAGGTGCAGTACACCGGTATCGCCGACGCGAGCCAAGAAGTGCAGGACGCCGCCAAGGGGACGGAGGTCTTTCAAGGCCTCGAGTACTTCTCCGGCATCGCTCCGGCAGACGGCGTACGCGGTGGCTTCCGCGATGGCTCGACCCCGAACGCCGAGGTGACCACCGAAGGGCCCACACCCGCGGATCCGAACCGCTACATCCCCGATCTGCCTGAGCTGGTGTCCATCCTGGACGCGGAGCCTGGCGAGCCCAT